>JBAZUF010000007.1 GCA_041661505.1 Patescibacteria group bacterium
AGATATATTATTACAATAATATTAGGATTCAGGGTGATCTCAGGATGCCGCCGTCAAAGTATTATGCCATTGCCGCCAAAGGTTGATTTCTGTGGACAAACGTGTCCGACGAAATGGGTGCATTCCATAATTTCGTCAATAATATTGTCGCAAGCGTTTACAAAACAAGCAAATTCCGAACAATTGGAAAACTTACCTATAACTCCTGACAATTCTAAAAAGTATTTGTCGATTACCCTGGGGTTTTCTTTCTTATCCTGCAAAGTCTTAATGGTAATCAAAATATTTTTTATTTCTTTTGTGTTTTGAAGATATTTATTCAGATCAGGATGTCTTATGTCAAATACATAAAATTCGTCCAAAGAATCTTCCTTGCGCTTTTTTGATATTTCAAAATAATACTGGTTGTCCCGAAGTTTGCTCATGGTAAATAAGATTTAAAAATTTATAAGCCATATCGAATGAAATTCTTTTACGATTGTTATCTCTAAAATTGGTCAAGAAGAATGAAGAATACTTGCTACGGTTATGATCTAATTCACTATTAAATTTTCTCATTAATTCAAGCTGTTCGTTGACAGATATGCTCTTCTTGAAAATCAAATGGGCCATATTGCGCGAAGTATTTTTGCCGACTAACCCGGAAATTTTATATTTTCTTATGTCTTCCAGCTGAATTTTTTTTCCGTTCTTGGAGTCTATCGCCCGCAAAAAAAGAATATTTCTCTCAAGCAAATTTTTGATGTCATCACTGATTCTCAAAATTCTTTTATCCTTAATATTCTGCAATGCTATTTCGACACTATATTCGCCTGACTTCATATAATCTTCGGTGAGCCGGAAAACGCCTAGACTATTTTTAGTATTCTTTATCTTATGAATAAAATCGCCGCCGAACTGCCAGCCCCATCTTTTTTCTAGCGTCAATTTTATTTTTTTATTTTCCGGATAAATTACTGCATCTATGATATTCTTTTCACTCCCCCCTTTCTTTTTTCTGAAATAGAATGAAATAACATTGTAGGTCGTATCTTCAAAAACCTGCTCGGAAAAAATATTCAATCTTACAATTTCGAACTTTTCAAAAAACAGCCCCCGGATCCTACTTGAATTTTCCGCGCATAAAAAATTAAGGGGCACAATAAGTATTCCTTCTTCGCAATTCAAGATAGAGAAAATTGAAATTTGGTATAAGTCTTCGAAATTAGAATTAGCACCGGAAAAAAATTTTTCCTTGACCTTTCCAGAAGCTTTGTTTTTATTGAGGTAGGGCGGATTAGTGCAGACAAATTTGTAATTTTTTGGAGAATTTATGGAATCGCTGAAGAAGACTTTCTTGCCGTCAATATACCGTTTGTCGCAGTCAAAACCGACAAATCTTTTACATTTGTTGTTTTTGGCCCAGTTGAGCAAATCCTGGTTACCTGCAAAGGGATCGGTCACTTCTTTATTCTGGACAAATACGCCGAACCTTTCCAGAATTGAATCCGAATTGGTAGTAAAAAACTGGCCTAAATTGCGCTTTTTTGCTGCCGCTGTCATGTCTTCATTATAGCAAAAATTCATATAGAAATAAAATTATAGAGCCAAAATCATTTTCCAGGCGTTATAAGCTGAAAGAGATTCAAATATATTTGACCTAAAATATTTAATTATCTCTTTTAGGTTTTGGATTTTTAATCATACATTTTTTATTTATAAATTACTCGCAATAAACCTCCTCCAGCTTCCAGGAAAGATCGCGGGTAAAAAAGGCCAGGCGGAAAAAGTTAAGGCTGTCGGAAACGCTGAAGTAATAGATTTTGTCGCCGCCCAGTTTTTCTTTATGCACCAGATTGAGTTTTTCGATCTTATAAGTTTTACTGCGCCACTTAAAAAAAGTCGGCATCACTCTCTGCTTATCAAACTTTACTAAGACCTCTACTGATTCATTGATTTTTTCATGCATATTTTTTTATTTAAGTAATTACCAGCCTGTGTATAAATTATACCGAACAAAAGACGAACAGTAAACTTAATTTTATTTTAGCCAATATTAGCTATTAACATGTCAATTGAATATTTGACTTTCGCTTTTTGTTCGGGTATAATGAATATAGCTGTGGATAACTATAATTCAATTTTCAATTATCAATGTACAATTATTAATTGATCATTGTTAATTAAAAATTGGCAATTTACTATGGGAACTCAAATTACCAAACGCCAAAGGCAGATTTTAGACTTTATAAACGATTTTACCAAAAAAAATAACTTCGCGCCGAGCTACCGGGAAATCGGCGAATACTTTGAACTCCGTTCCCCGGCAACGATCCATGACCATATCCAAGGTTTAAAAAAGAAAGGCTTTTTAAAAACCTCTTATAATGAAGCCCGGTCAATTGAATTGGTGGAAGCGGCTGATTTTGACGTTAACAAGAATATTGAACTGCCTTTAGTCGGCTATATCGCGGCCGGCGAACCGATTGAGGTGATGGAACAGCAGGATATGATAGCCATCCCGGCTGAATTTAAAATTGACCGCTTCAATAGCTATGTCTTAAAAGTCAAAGGCGAGTCAATGATTGATGAAGGAATTATGGATGGCGATTATGTTATAGTGGAGCGTAATCCATCGCCCAGAAACGGCGACGTAGTGGTCGCGCTTTTACATAACGCTTACGCCACATTAAAAAAATTCTACCGGGAAGCCGATAGAATCCGTTTACAGCCGGCTAATCCTAAAATGAAGCCGATCTACGTCCGCGATCCCTTAATCCAGGGAATCGTCAAAGGGGTGATAAGGAAATTTGATTAAGAGAAAAATAATTTGTTTGCCAATTTAAAGAACAGGCTTTCCTGTTCTTTTTTGGTAAAAACGCTTTTGGCGATTTTTAAATAAGGCCTAACCTGGTTTAACGGCGTATCTACGCCGAAAAAATCCGTCCCAAACATGGTTTTCTTTTTCGCCTCCGGAAAGTAAGCGAAGGCTCTCTTTAAATCCGCCGCGTATTGGCGGACCAGATTATTCATATCCCAAGCGTTGCCGCACTCGTCAATCGTCCCGGAAATATCCGTATAGACGTTCTTATTTTTACTAACTACGTTGGCTGTTTCCAGAAAATAAGGAAACCCGAAATGAGAAATAATAATTCTACATTTAGGGAATTTTACGGCCAGCTCGTCGACGTGCGAAGGATTTGAATACTTTAAAATGGCATTACCCTTTTCGTCAAAAACATCGCCGAAATGGAAAATTAAAGGCTTATTATATTTTTGGCACAACCTCGCGATTGGATAAACAATTTTGTCTGACGGGTAAAAATATTTGTAGCCCGGATATAATTTAATTCCGCGCATCTTTCCGGCCTTGAACCATTTTTCCAAAATCTTAAGCTGGCTCGCTATATTCTTATCCATTATTACCGTGCCGATAAAATACAAATTACCCTTGGTTTCAGTAAATCTTAACACTTGCTCATTGCCAACGCTTTCCCAAGCCATTACTATAGCTTTAAAATCTTTACTTCCGAGCCGGGCCGTATAATCCTGGTACATCTTTTCGTTATAAATATGGGTGTGGGCGTCAATAATCATATTGTTTTGCTGGTTAAAAGGCATGATAAAAATTTAAATTTCAATTCCGGCCTCTTTCAGCTTTAAGAGGATAATTTTCAGCCAAACCGTGAACCTGGCGGGATTTTCCTCTATCACTTTTTCCAATTTTTCCAGGCTGACAAAACGCCAGTCTTCGGCTTCTTCCGGATTTAATACCGGGTCTTTGTCATATTTCCCAATTAATACATGGTCAAATTCATTTTCTATTAAACCATGATCCAGTTCTGTTTTATAGCTAAAGCTCATTACTTCCTTTAACTCGCATTCAAAACCCATCTCTTCTTTAAGGCGCCTCTCTGCGGCCGCTATTACATCTTCGCCCGGCCGCGGGTGGCCGCAGCAGGTATTACTCCAGAGCCCGCCGGAGTGGTATTTTCCTACCGCCCGTTTTTGGAGCAGAAGCTCGCCTTTAGAGTTAAATACCAGGATGGAAAAGCACCGGTGGAGCAATCCCAGCTTATGGGCTTTTAGTTTTTCTTCGCGACCGATTTCTTTGTCTTTTTCGTTAACTAAAATCACTTTTTCTTCCATGCCCGTTTTGATTTAAAAATTATTTATAAAGCTCTTCTAAAAAAAACTTTTTTACTAATCTAAGAAAACGGGGGTTTTCGCGGTCATAATAAAAATAATGAAGCCTTTCCACGGACTTAATGAGATGCAAACCGCGCTCAATCTTGTCGATCTGCCTTGAAGAGCAGGCGGTTTTGCCATAGCCTCTAAAAAACGCGGCCCGGGCAGTTTTTCTTTTTCCTTTGTCTTTCCACGATTTAAGATGCCGCCACCACCAGGAAAGCTCAATAAAATCCCAAAGCCAGATTCCTGACCAGGCATTATCCCAGTCAATAAGCATTAAACCGTTTTTTTTCGACCAAATGGTATTTTTCCTCGTCGCGTCGCCGTGGATTAATACCGGCTTAAAGTCCTTATTATAGGGGCCCAGGATTTTTTCCACCTTTTCATTAAAAATGCCGATGACTTCCGTTTTTATCATTTTATCGGCCGCCAGCCGGTTTAAAAAGCGGTTGGCCCGCTCCAGTTTATAATTCAAAAAGTTTAATGATTTTCCCTTTCCTTCGTTAATCGGACCGAACTTTTTTACTTTTATCTGGTGGACTTTTTTCAGGATTTTTCCCTTTTCAAAATACGACTGCGCAATCGTGCAGCAGCCGTTTTTTATCGCATCAAAGCCGTCTTCCCCTTCTATAAACTCCGAAATCATGAAGCCGTGGGGAAAATATCTTTTGTCCCGGGTGAAAAAGAGGAGCTTGGCATGGGGAATTTTATTTTTTGCCAGGCGCCTTTCAATCCATTCTAATTTCCCGTCTTCCGGCCAATTCTCGAACTTAAAAATCCTGGCGATTACTTCGCCTTTAGCGGTGGTAATTTTAAAGACGTGGTTTACATCCCCATTCTTCATCTTAACGCAGCTTATTACCCCGGTTTTGAGTACGCTTTTTACCGCCTGGATTATTTTTCCGTCGGTTTTCTTGTCGTAGTAGCAAATTTCCATAAGGCTTTAACTATGCCTAAAATTGCTCGGAGGCTTGGATTCGAACCAAGATACTCAGGTTCAGAGCCTGAGGTCCTGCCGTTAGACGACCTCCGAATATTTTGATTATAAAAAAGTATGCTATTCGATTATTTTTCCGCCAAAAGTCTTTAGGAGGTTAGCCATCATGTCATTCCCGGCCGCCCCGGCGCCGGCATCTTTGGCGCTCTTGCCTGCCTGGCCTCCATTAGACTCCTTTTCCCCTTCCCGCCGGTCCGACTCTTGGCCTATTTCCATTGATTCGTCAATTATCACTTCAACCCTTAACGGTAGATTATATACCTCTTTTAAAGTTTTTTCAACTATTGATTTTATAGACGGATTATCGATCCGGTCTTTATGGAATTTGTATTTAAAGGCCAGACATAAGCTGTTTTCGGAAACGCTCCTGGGTTCGCAGACTTTTAATACAAAAGACAGCGAATGGTTGTATTTTTTTACCCGGGCTAAAACCTCGTTCCATTTCTCCATCACCTTATCAATGGCAATGGCGGAAGGCGCGGATGGCCTCGGGCCGGCGCCTCTCGCGGCGTCCTGGGGTTTGGGAGACGGATAGGCGTCTGTACGATTGGAAAAAGAAGGGCTGGCCGGAGCTGGCGAATCCTTGGCGCCGGAATAAAGCCCGATCCGGACAACGGCCAGTTCAAGCGGCAGCTGGGTGATAAACGAATTTTTTATCTCATTTCGGGCTAAAACCAATTCCTCGATCATAAATATAATCCGTTCAATAGCCAAATCTTTTCCCGCGGCCGTAAGCTCGATTTCAACTTGTTCGCCCAACTCCAGGCTCAAATTCTCGACTAAAGCCGGATTAATTTTAGCAAGCATCAGCCTTCTCAAAATTTCAATCAAATTAGCGGCAAAATTTTTCAATTCCACTCCTTCTTCCGCCAGCCTGTTTATAAGGCGGATAGCGCCGACCGAGTCTCTTTTATTTAAAAATGCGACCAGGCTGATTATTTCGTTAATATCGCTTCTTGGAATTACGAGGCCGGCCTCTTCTTCGGTTATTTCCTTTCCGCCGACCGCCAAGAGCTGGCCTAAAAGGCTCTCGGCGTCCCGCATATGGCCTTCCGAGCGCCGGGCGATTTCTTCTAAAATATTATCGGAAATTTTCAAATCCTCGGCTTTGGCGATGTATTGGAGCTTTCGGACGATATCCGGAACGCTAATTTTTTTTAAATCAAAGCGCTGGCAACGGGAAATTATCGTAGTCGGAACTTTATGAATTTCGGTTGTGCATAAAATAAAGACAATGTGCGGCGGCGGCTCTTCAATCGTTTTTAAAAGCGCGTTAAAAGACGAGGTTGAAAGCATATGCACTTCGTCGATAATAAAAACTTTATACTTTAAGCGGCTGGGAGCAACGCGCGAAGAAGCGATTATATTTTCCCGGACGTTATCGACGCCAGTGTGCGAGGCCGCGTCAATTTCAGCAATATCAAAACTGCGGAATTCATTTATTTCATCGCAGGACGGGCATTTGTTGCAGGGCTCGAATTTTCCTTCTTTCCGGGTTTCACAGTTTATCGCCTTGGCAAAAACCCGCGCTAGGGTCGTCTTGCCGATTCCCCGCGGACCGCAAAAAAGATACGCCTGGGCGATCTTGCCTGAAGCGATTTCGTGCGTAAGCGTAAGCTTTACGTGATTTTGATTCACGACTTCGGAAAAATTATTAGGGCGGTGTTTTCTATATAGTGTAGTCATTTTTCATTATTAAATTCGTAAAAGCTGGGGCGAGAGCATGGCGCATGCGCCGCATGACAATCAGCCAGCCTGGGCGAACAAAGTTCGCGCCTCCGGCTTGATTATATTTTCCACGGCGGCCCAGGACGATACGCCGTATTTTGGGACTAGAATTATTGCTTCATCTCCGGCTTCTCCCCGGAAATACGTAACGCTCGCCGTTAAAATCCGGTAGCGCTTATCGTCTTTAGCGACGTAATATGCCCCGGCCGCGTCTTTCTCAAGCATTCCAATAATTCTTCCGCGCTCAACCGGTCCGATTTGCTTGTATAGAAAAGTTCCGTTTCCGGTTATAGTCAATTTCATCATATCGCCCTCAACCAGTTTTGACTTGGAAGCGTAATTAGCCGGGACGCTGTATTGTTTTCCGTCCGGGCCAATCATTTTTTCGCCGTCAAAAACCCCTTCAATGATTTTTTCTTCGGTTTTCAAAGCCTTCTCGCCGGACGAAAAGCTGTCATCCGCCATTTGGCCAATAGCAACCCGGGCTTCATCCTCGTTTTCGAAAAACGGCGCCAGAAGCCTTGAAAGCTGTTCGTTATTTTCTTTGATATTTGAGATCAACTTTTTTATGAGAGCGATTTTCGTTTTCGGAAGAATTACATTTTCTTCTTTTACCTCTTCTTTTTTCGCAGGCAATTTTTCATTTTGAATTTTCTCTGATTTGTTTTGGTCTTTTTCCGCAATCTTGCCATCTATTTGCTCCTGAAAAATTCTTTCTGTTTCCTGTCGTTTTTCTTTAAAAGACAATTCATTAACTTGCGGAGAAATTATCTCCAGATCGTCTCTATTTTGCGATTCGTTTTGATTATTGCCGTTTCCAAAGTTATCAGAAAATTCTCCCATTATAATATTATTGCCGTCGATATTCAGATCCAAATCATCTAAATTTTTTTTGTTTTGGTCGTCATGCATAAGATTTTTGTTTTATCTCTCGCTCTCTAATCAGGCCTTTTACAGCTATCTATGTTTCTTTACTATATACAAATTTTTCAGTTTTGACAAGCCAAATTTTTAGTTAAATTATCAATAAAATTGAGGTTTTTATGAATTTTGCGAATAAAATGCCCCGGCTATTTTTTGCCGGGGCGCGCCTCCTTCTCTTTTTTAAGTGAGCTTACATGCCGATAATCCTCCGGACTGTGTCAGTTTCGCAGTCCGGAGCCTTAATAATTTCCTTTTTCAGGTATCGGGCCGCGGAATCCGTGAACTTAAGTCCTGTTGCCGTTGAAACAACGACCACAGTTTGTCCGGGTTGAATCTTTCCATCCGCTATGGCGTCCCTGACTCCAGCCAAAGCCGTGCCAGTTTGCGGGCAGACGAATATACCGTCCTGGCCACATACGGCGACCGCTTCATTGAGGTCAAGCTCGGAAACCGTCTTCATGGCGCCTTTGGAATTAACGACCTCACGCATTACTTTTTCCCGCGATACCGGGTTGCCGATCCTGGCTGCTGTTGCCGTAGTCTCGCCGACCTGTACAGGCTGATAATTATTCCGCCAATGTTCCAAAGAGAGATTAGCATGCCCGGCATCCTCAAAAATCGACATGCCGGTTTGCGCCCTGTTCCATGAACTGGAAAGCGGGTTAGCGGCCATTGACTGGCAGCCGAGTATTCTTGAGCATTCCTCGGTAATCCCCAAGCCATGCATTAGCCGCATTCCTTTACCGATGGATGAACTGTTTGATCCATTTCCGACCGGCACTGCAATCCAGTCGGGCATTTTCCAGTTGAAAAATTGGGCAATCTGGAAGGCGGTTGCCTGATGGCCCTCTATGCGAGCCGGGTTCAGGCTGTTGGCCGGATAGGCGCCGTGATTCAAAACAAGATCTTGGACGACTCTCATACAGTCGTCAAAACTCCCCGGGAGGGTAATAACTTTAGCGCCATGCACAAAAGGTTGAGCCAGCTGCACAGCCGTTACTTTCCCTTCAGGCAATATCACGGTGCATTTCATTCCCGCGGGAGCAGCGTAGGCGGCCGCCATGGCCGAGGTATCACCAGTTGAAGCGCAAACCACTACTTCCACTCCGGCGGCTTTTGCTGTAGATATCATAACCGTCCCGCCAAAATCTTTGAACGACCCGGTCGGAGTCATGCCCTCAAGGATTATCCAGACTTTAATCTGGTCGGTTCCGAGCCATCGCATGAGTTTTTTTCCAGCCGGGAGAATTGGTACGTTGCCTTCACCCAGGGAAACGATGTACTCGGTCGGGAGATACGGCATAATAAGTTCTCGATATCTCCACACCCCGGACATTTCCCAGGGCTCAAAAGTACTGCGAAAAATACCCTTCCGGCCTTCAAATTCGCTTTTCAATCCTTTGCCCGTGTATGCGTCAATGAAGGGGCTAAAATTGTGTTTAATTTCGAAAAGGTCGTTGCATTTGGGACAGCGAAATTTCCGCTCGGCAAGAAGATCTTGAATCCTGCCGCATCCTATGCACTCCAGCCAGGTTTGTTTCATGCTAAACGCTTTTTTTCTCAAACTCTTCTCCTCTTTTTTGCGCGTTTTTATCAATAAAACATTCACCAGTGCCAAAAAAACGGCACAAACCTTAGCTTAAAACAGCAGGCTTAATTTAACCACATCTATGATAAAAAATCAATCAAAAGCAATATTGTATGTAAAAATTTTTGTTTCAAAAAAACCTCGTAATTATGGAGGTTTTTTCAATTTTTTAATAAATTTATTTCTTCTAAGCCCCGATCTTCACCCGGCGGATTATTTCCGCCTCGATAATATGCCGGTCTTGGCCGTATTTCAGGCGGGAAAGGGCTTTTATTTTCCCGGCTAAATCCTTTCTCTCGATGCCCGGAAGCGGCCACAAAGGCTTTAGGGAAAAAGGCCGGGTGGGAGTGTTGTCTACCAGCATTTTTGAATAGCAAGTGTATTTATCGACATTTATAAGGTCATACTGGTTAAAGACTGGTTCGAATTCTTTAACCAATTTTTCCGCGTCTTCGGAGCCGACTTTAAAGACAAACCAGGAGCCGGCATTGCCGAATACCGCGTCTTTAATTACGGTTTCATTTTTATGCACCAGCTGTCCCAGGTATTGATGGGCCATGATAAGATTTAGGCGGTATTTTCTCGCTTCTGATAAAATAGTCGCGACCGAATCGGTAGTAAAGTTATGAAACTCATCAATATACAAATAAAAATCTTTTCTTTCTTCGTTAGGCAAGTCGCCGCGCGACAAGGCGGACATTAGAATTTTTCCGACTAAAATCATGCCCAAGAGGAATGAATTCATTTCCCCGATCTGGCCCTTAGACAAATCAACCAATAAAATCTTCCGCCGGTCCATAACGTCGCGCAGGTTGAATGAGCTTTTTTGCTGGCCGATAATCGGCCGCATCATGTCGTTCGAAATAAAGGACGTAAGCTTAGAAGTGACATAAGGGACGATATTCGCTAAAGCCGCGTCCCCGCCCGCCTTCTCCGCTTCTTTTTTCCAAAAATCAACAACCGTCGGATCCGAACAGCGCTCCAGTTTCTTTTTCCGGAAAACCGAATCGGCTAAAACCTTCGGAATTTCCATTAAAGTCGATCCTGATTCCGGGTCGCCCATGACCAAGAGCATCGCGTTCCTCATGTACTGCTCGAAAATCGGCCCGCCGGTAGCTTTTAAATCATAAAGCTTGTCAAAAATCCGGATCATCTCGTTAATGACAAAAGTTTTTTGCTCCGGGTAGCGCGGGTCGTATTCCATGAGGTTCAATGCCAAAGGCCTTTTTATGTCCGAAGGGGCGAATAAAATAACGTCTTCAACGCGCTCGGGAGGTATGCGAGCCAGGATATCCTGAACCAAATCGCCGTGCGGATCGATTACGCCGACCCCTTCGCCGTTAATAATGTCCTGGATCGCGAGTCCGGCTAGAAACTGCGATTTACCAACGCCGGATTTTCCGATAACGTACATATGCCGCCGGCGGTCATCGCGCTTTAGATGGATTTGCCTGGTCTGGCTCCTGAAAACATTATTGCCGACAACTATTCCCTCTTCGGGCAGATTAGCCGGCGCCGGCGCGTGCTTGGCCAGAAGCCACATGATATTCGGCGTATCATTCCAGCGCAAAGGCAGATGAAAAAGCGAAGTCAATTCTTCGGAATTCAGTAAAATTCTGACCCGGTCGGAAAAGCGCCGGAAAATAAAATCGCGGATCAGCTGGTTTTGGAGCCAGGCGTTAGCCTGCCACCATTTCAAAACCTTATTATCAAAGTAATTCCCGTATTCGTAAAAATTGTACTGGGAAAAAGCCGCGCCAATATCAGTCAAATGGATTTTGGCGTGCGAAAGGCTGTCCGAACTGATAATAACCCGGATATTCGCGTCCAGCCCGGATTTGGAATTTTTTTCCTCAATTACTTTCAAGATTTCCTCTTCCATGGCCGAATTGCGCTTGGGCCGGTTTTCTTCATTTATTTTCGGTTTGGAAGCGTGCGCCAAATCGCCGGCAAAAGACAAAATACTCCCGAACAAACTAAAATGCAGGGCTTCGTAAATCGTTTTTCCGGACATCACTTTCCTTATTACTTTCCGCGCCCGTTTATGCCAGCGCGAATGGGCGCTCCGGACGATAAATTGAATTGCGATTCCTTCCTCTGCCTCAAGCTTGGACAAGGTATTGGTAATCGTATTCAATGGATCAACTTCCATCTTCTTGTAGGTCTTCAAGGGGAAAATATATTCTTTTTTTACCCGCAAGTATCCGGCGATAATTTTGGAGTTGGGTGAAAAAATATTATAATCCTCGACCGGCTCCATTATCGCCTCGGGAAAATGCGCCTGGATTTGCTGTTCTAAAAAAGGCCCCAGCTGTCTCGGCGCGGCCATATAAAAAGATATAATTTTTTTATGGGCTACGATCTCAAAGGAAAAATGGTCGTTTCTTCCAAAAAGCCACGCCATTAGCCACCTCTGGGCCCGAAGCCCTCCGATAGCCGCGAACAAAGTCTCGCATTTGGCTATTTCTTCGTGCAGTTTTTGCACCCGCTGGTAATTCATTTCCTTCTGATCCTCGCCCGGCTTTTCTTTAGGCAGGCGCACCCGGTAAATCACATGGTCAAAATAACTGGAATTCTTTACTAGGAACTTAACAACCGTCCGGAAAGCCCATACAAAAACTATCGCCAGCCCCAGCCAGGCGATGGTAATTGCCATAAAAAATAGTTGGGAGTTCATATGCGGTATTATACCACTTTTCTCCGGGCTTCATCAATTGCCTCTTCCATCTTCTTTTTCAAATCTTCCGCGCTGCCCGGAATAAATAATTTTCCGCCGTACTTCTTTATGAGCTCCGGGATTCCGCCGATATTTGAGGCGATGATTGGCAGTTTTTGCGCTATCGCTTCGTAAATTACCGACGGCGAATTTTCATAACATAGCGAAGGGACGACGAGGCAGTCTGATTGGGCCATAAGGCGCAAAACTTCTTTAGGGCTTTTCTTGCCTAGAACAAATATCCGTCCGCCATTTCCGGATTCCTGTTTAATTTTTTCCATGAGCCCTCCGTCTCCGGCGATTGTAAGGCACGCGCCAGCCAGGCCGAAAAAAGCTTTAATTAAAACCTCAATCCCTTTTTGCTTTTCAATCTGTCCGGCAAATAAAAATTTAAATTCTTTGCCCGTACCGTCTTTTGTTTCCGGCGGCCCGCTATTTAACGCGTTAATCAAAACCGAATTGTCCCGCGCTTCCTTTTTTGAATCTTTAAAAAAACCGCGCCAAGTATGCAGATCCAAAAGCCACTTTGATGGAGATAATACTGTTTCGGGCGAATTAAAAAGCCGGATCAAGAGGCGCTGATAAATTCTTGCCGATAGGCTGTCGAGTTTTTTTTCCTCGCCGTAATAAAGAATGCCTGAAGGAAAAACGAGCTGGATGTCATGCAAGTAATGAGTATGTTTAATGCCTAAATTTTTTAAAAGCCGCGGGACGAGATAGCTTATGCCTTTTAAGTTATGGGTAATAACCAAATCGGGTTTTTCTTTTTTTAAAATTTTTCTGACCCGAAAGCATGAGACGGCATCAAACATATCAATTAGATGCCACGGCACTCGTAATATTAATGGCAGGCGGGCCAGATTAAAATATAACCCGGGAATAAAAAAAACTCGCGGCGCATTTTTACTTTGCCCGCTCTCGCTATTATTTCTCGCGCCGTACGCAGTCTGCTTTTTAAACCAGGGCCTGGTACTCACTATAAAAACTTCGTGTCCCTGGCTCGCGTAATCACTCGCCATAAGATCAACAATCCTTTCGGCGCCGCCGCGGTTATAAGGCTTATATAGGTTACTTATCAGGCAGATTTTCATAACTCCTTCTGGCTAAAAATCGCGAAAACTATTTACCGGCAATTAAATCATTCAATCGGCCGCCGATTTTTTCCCAGTCATATTTTTCTTCGGCCAATTTTCTTCCCGCCTCGCCCATCTTTTTAGCTAAATCATCATTAGTTAAAATTAATTTTATTTTTTCGGCCAAATCATCCGAATCTCCCGGCCGGGAGAGATACCCTTCCGCGCCATCATTAAAAACGGTTCGGACACCCGGTAGATTTGAAGCGATTACCGGGACGCCCGAAGCCATAGCTTCAACTAATACTAATCCAAAAGCTTCGCCTTTGGCAATTGAGGGTAAAATAAATAAATTTGCCCGGCGAAAAATTTCCGGCAAGCTTGATGAATCAACTGAACGCATGAACTCCACCTTATTTTCAATGCCCAGTTCTTTAGCCATTTTTTCATAACTTTCTCTTAAATCGCCATCGCCGACAACTTGCAGGCTATAATTACTGTCTTTTAAAAGGGATATTGATTTTAAAAGCACGCCCAAGCCTTTAAAATAATGAGCTTTATCCAAGCCGCCGACGAATAGTATGTTTTTTACGCTTGAATTATCGCGTACCGCCGCCCCAGCCTGAAACTTTCTCAAATCAACGCCAAACGGCAATTCGATAAATTTACCCGGATATTTTTTGTAATATTTTTTTATGCCTGACTCGGAAATATAATCCAAACTGGAGGAAAGGACAAGATCAGCCCGCTTAATTAAAGAGGGTAGAATCAACCGCGAAGGCCAGCTCATAATCCAGGCAAGCAAAGAAAGACCGGCAACGTCCATATGATATTGAATAATCAACCGTCCGCGGAACAAGCCCAAAATCCGCGCGAGCCAAACAACTTCCGCGGTTCCAAAGAATGGATAATGAAGTATCGCGGCGTCAAAATTCTTCAGACGAAAAAAAATCTGCGGCAAAAACCCCGCGTTTCCGTATCTTAAAACCGGCTTTAATCTTATGGTTTCGCCGCTCTTTTCTGACTCATCGCCAGCAGTGCCTCCTGCTTCCATATTACTACCTCGGCCAGTTCCTACATAATCCGGGGTAAAAGTCTTTACCTCATTTCCCCTCGCACCCAAAAGCCGGGCATAGTTTTTTGCCACCATCCCCATCCCGCCTCGATAAGGCGGATATGTGCTGATTATTTGCGCGATTTTCATAGCTATAATAAAATTTTGCTTTTTCCGTTTTTGATTTTGGGCAGAGGGGTAGGGGCGAATGCCCAGAATCAAAAACTCCTTAGGGTGTTTTGAGAATTATTTCAGCCGATTTTTATTTTCAGGTGTTTGCAAATAGTTATCTTTGGTGGAAACCTTTTTACCACTTTTCTGCTCTAAATCCTTTCTCGCTTTGCCGGCTACGCTTCCGCCTTCTATTGCTGTTAATTTGTTACTATAAAATCCTTGAGCATTTTTATTTTTGGCAATCTCTGTAGTGGAAGCTTCGCCAAGCATAGTGAAAATCAACTCCAAATCATTCATATGATCACGCAAATTTTCTCTCTTTAAGCCTTTAAATTTTTGGTATTGGCCGGGCGTCATACCGAAAGTGGCTTTGGAAATTTCGGCAGTTAAAATTGCGTATTCCGGATTTTCCTTTAAACCTCGCTTTTTCCACTCGTTTGTCAAAGTTTCACGTATTTCAATGCCGCGCATGCGTTTTTCAATCCAGGCTTCAGAATAACCTTTTGCTTTATAAAACGATCTTGTTCTTCTTGTCGCTATTTCAGGATCTTCAATTTCCTGAATTCGCTCATAACCAACCCTGGCCAACCAACGTTTAAATGGTTCGGCATTAGGCGATGGAACGGCTTGAATAATACGAAATATTGTTTCCGTGCTGGCACAGTCTGTTTCTCTCATTTTTCCGTCTGGAGCGGATAATTTCAACTGTCCGATTTTTTCGGACACTTCAAAAAATCCTTCTTTTATCAGTTTTTTCTTCAAATCGCTCCAATATTTTCTTGGTCTGTCAGTTCCGGTTAATGCCTCGATAATATCAATTATCGAAAACCACCATTCACCCTTGTAAATGGTTTTGCGAATTTCCTTCTTCTGGAAGATCGCAATTTTAGTTATTTTATTTTTATCGTTCATATAGTAGTTTTTAAGACCCTATATTTGATGTCTTTATTATACGGTTAAATCTAATTTATATGACAATCAAAGCCGCTAACAATGCGATTAGCCCTAGAGTCTTTAAAATTACATGCGGGTGCTGTTTTTTTATATTGACCAGAATGTTGACGAGTAAAACTATTGAAGCGATAATAATAAGGAGTATATAATAAATAGAACTGATATTCAAAATTTGCCTTATCCCCGCCGGCTGATAGGTTTTTAGAAACGAATATTGGTCAAACAGCGAACTTTTTACCGGGGTGATATTTTTCCAGTTGACATCAGCGGTGGCCGCGTTGCCGGCATAATCGGCTGCCGTTAAGCTGGCCAAAACGACCGGACTGAAAATTTCTTCCGCCCCTTCTTTAAATATTATCAGGCTTCCTGACCACTTATTCGGGTCAGAATCGTCTTTTTTCAAATCGATCTGGTAGCTCCCAAAGTTAACTTTTGCCTCCGCCGTATCCGGGCTTAAATATGCGCCGGCAAGAATAATCCTTTCATTTTTTCCTTCCGGCGCGTCGACAATCAGCTGGGTTCGCCCCTGGTCAATGGCCGGCGCGGAAGTATCGATCATTAAGCTTTTCACGTCCGAAGCGGAAGTTTCCTCTCCCCGCGAGGCTATGGCCTGCAGACTGTGCTGTCCTTCGTCCAAATTTAGCGTAATTTTAAAATAATCATCTGCCGCGGGTTTAGCCGCCGAGTAAATTTCTTTTCCGTCATCTATCAGCCGGACTCTTTCGGATTTGGGAGAAAAAATCTCGAAGGCAACCTCCTTTTTATTTTGAAAATTTTGCGCGGGCGCCAATATAACGGGTTCGGCCAAGGGCTCTAATTTAACTATTTCCCCGGCGGGTGCGGTTTTTTCGGGTTTGGCTTTTATGCTTTCTGCCGCCACCTGGGCTTTTGGCTTTACTTCCGGCAGAGCGGCTGGCGGCAAAGGAGCGGCTTCAGCGCTTTCTTTTATTTCTTCTTTTTTGGCGCCGAAATATTGGGCGACTAAAGTCGTTTCAGTCTTTTCATACAAGCCGCTCACCGCGCCCACTCCAATTTCGGTAAAATCCGGGTCAATAATATTGGCATAATGCGTCTTTGAAGCCACCCAGGCGTTAACCACTTCTTCGGGGGTGGAAAACCCCATAGCTAAATTTTCACCGGCTACGGAGAAATCATATCCGGCTTTTTTCAGCCAATCGGAAAGTTTTTTGTTGTCCGGCCCGACATGGGAAAAATACTGGCCTAAAAGCATATCCTGGGCTTTGCTGTAAGCCGCCTGATTAAGCTTCGCGTCCTCGGCAAGGCGCGGACGCTGGAGTCCATCCCTTATTTTATTAGTCAATTCGATAATTTTTCTGCTTTGTTCGGCCATTACGTCCGGAGTTAGCCAGGCAGTCATAGGCATAACTAAAAATATCCCGACCACTAAAAACTTAATCGCGATTGACCCGGCCGTATAAAAATAAAGCCGCTTCGGACGCAGAGCGTGCGGAAGATAATTATTACCCTCGTGGGGTATAAAAAAGTCTTTTAACCGGCCTGAACCCGTCGGATTCAATCCCATCCTCACTTCGTCGCCGTCCGTTATTCCGTCGCCGTCCGTGTCGGGGTTATTGGGATCAGTCCCATACACATACAGTTCTTCATAATCGCCCAACCCGTCATTATCCGAATCCTTATTTAGAGGGTCAGTCCCCAGCAGAATCTCCAAAGCATCCGGCAATCCGTCGGCGTCCGAATCTTTTAAGGCAGATTCTTCTTCCGTACCGACGCCCTCATCTTTTTTCGGGGCCTTGATTTTTTCCGGCTGGCGCAGATTCCTTACCTGGATAAAGTTGATTTTTTTTCCTTTTTTTCGCATTTAAATGGCCTAAATCGGATTAAAGCTATCTTTATTATAGCAAATTTTCCCGGCCAAAACAAAATAGCCGCCCGGTTTGGGCCGCTATTATAAGAAATAATTACCTAATCCGCGAAAGATCCGCAATCTTTTATATTTTACTCAAAAATTCGTAAACCTTTTCCATAGTAAGGATTTTCTCCTTCTCGTCAAACAGGTCAAGGTCATGGTTGTCCAGAGGCAAATATTCAACCCTTTTTATTTGGGATTTTACGTTATCAAAGATATAATTAGCGCTTTTCTTTTTTATTAAATCGCTTTTTTCCGCCTGTAGGATAAAAATCGGCGATACGATTTTCATCACTTCGTTTTTGGTGCGCGAATTGATATATTCGAAAATCTTTCCGGCCGTCTTCACCGGAACATACTCATAGCTATGTCCGTCAGACTGATAACCGCTCCGGTAAAAAGCTCCGCTCTTACTAACTTTTTCTATGCCAAGAAGTTCTAAAATCGGCTGGGCGACTCTTAAAGACACCCAGAGCTTAAAATTAAAAAAGACCGGAGTTTCTAAAGTTACCACGCCTTTAACCTTGTCCGGATGCTTGGCGGCCAGGCTAAGGCAGATATTTCCGCCAAAAGACGCTCCCACCAGATAAACATTATTGTGATTCCGCAAAATCTTATTCAATTCGTCCTCGGCCTGCATAAACCAATGTTCAGGATAATAACTGTTTATATCCTTAAAATCGTCTTCATGCCCTTTTAGCACCGGAGAGTAGATGGCGTATCCTTTGTTTTCTAAATATTTAAACAAAAAATCAGCCCCTTCCAGCTTGCCGCCCAGGCCGTGAAAAAAAAGAATAGCCCCCTTTTCACTGGCTTGTACTTTACTTTTTCCTTCAATATTAGCCATATTTATAGTTAATCTAGCTCATATTTGTTAACTAATGAATAATATCACAAAAGTAATAATTTGTCAATTATTTGGCAATTATTTCTTCCTCCGGCTAACTGTTTTCTTATCCTTATATTTTTGTATGGCAATTCGCAGATGGTCTTTTACCTTGTCAATCGCCTTGTAAATATCCTTTTCGGTTTTCTCTACCCTTAAAAGTTCTCCCGGCAGGCTCAAATTAACTTCAGTCCGGTAAATTTTTCCCGAAGACTGCCCGCCGACAGCGAGCCCTACTTCGACATTGCAATTGGTCGGCCGAAAGCTTCCCATGTATTTTTCCAGCATATCCATCTTTTTTTGGATGTACTCTTTAATTTCCGGAGTCAGTTTGATTTTCGTCGCTTTAATTTGTATTTGCATGATATTCAATTATCAATTTTAAATTGATAATTGTTAATTGTTAATTTATTTTTAAATATTCTTTCGCCCTTTCCGCTACCTCCCTGGGAATAAATTCGCTTTTATTCATAAAATCAAGGGCTCCTTCCTTTTTTACCATCGCCGGTAAATCTTTTTGGTTAAAATTAGACAGAATCACCACCTTGGTGTTTTTTATTTCCGGATCGCTCTTAATCGCCTTTAATATATCCCTTCCCTTTTCCGGTCCGAGCAAAAGATCAAGGAAAACCAAATCCGGATGCTCTTCTTTAATTGTTTCAAAGGCGGCGGCTTTGTTCTTGGCGGTAAAAACCAAATACCCAGCCTTAGTTAATTCCACCTCATACATAAGAACCTGATCCGGATCGTCTTCAATCAATAGAATCTTTTTTTTGTCAGTCATAATTTTTCCTTTATCCTATGCTTTAGCTCCCGGCCAAAGTAATTAAAAAGGTAGATCCCTTCCCTTCTTCGGTTTTCTCGATGCAGATTTTTCCGCCTATGTGGCCTTCAACTATTTTTTTGACGATAAAGAGGCCGAGGCCGGTGCCGTCGGTATACATGGCGATTGCGTTTTTAGCCCGGGAAAATTTGGAAAACAATTTCGGCATATCCTCTTTAGGGATGCCAATTCCGGTATCAATCACCCTAATCTCGACATTTTTGCCGTTTACCTTGGCATCTACGTCGATTTTTCCGCCCTTGGGCGTATATTGGATCGAATTGTTAACTAAATTGCCGATGGCCTGTTCCAAGTATCGATCATCCGCATTAAGAATAGGTAAAGGCTTAGCCGGCAGGTTTAGAGACAGCTTGATGCCGGAATTTTTTATCTGGATTTGCTTGTCTTCGATTAATTTTGTCAAAAGGACGTTTAGGTCGACTTTGGAAAACTTCAAAAGCACGTTTTCGGTATCCATTTCCGAGGCGCGCAATATATCATTAATTATTTCCGCCAGCTTGTTGGATTTGAATAGCACGGCTTTTAAAAATTCGTCCACTTTTTCTTTCGCCAGTCCGCCTTCTAAAATCATCGAAATCATCCCCTTAATTACCGACACCGGGGTTCGGAGCTGGTGCGAGGCAATGTCTAAAAATTCCGACCGCATGATTAAGAGTTTTTCCAGATATTCGTTCTGCTTCCTTAATTCACCCGTCTTTTCCTCAACTTTCTTCTGCAGGTTCTTATTCATTTCACCGATTTCTTTATACAACAACGCGTTTTCGATGGCAATTGTAGCCTGCGTACCGACTATATTCAGTACGTTGATATCCTCATCATTATACATGTCGCCCGATTCCTTTTCCCCTAAGGCAATGAGCCCGGTAACTTGGCCCTCAACGCCCAAGGGAGATAATGCGGCAATTTTGTAGCTTTCCAAAAGCTGTATTGATTTTATTTTTTTAGGCGAATTTTCCCTTTTTAATTCCTCAACAATAACCGGAACTAAATCTTTTCCGTTCTGGCGATAGAGGCTTCTGGTGGCAAAAAATAATTTTTTACAGTCAATTTTACTGTTAAAATTGTCCTCGACAATGAAATCGTTATCCCTGTCTTTCACCAATGTTAGCATCGATTTTACATGAAAAGCGTCGTTTATTGTGCTAAAAATTATATTATAAATCTTGTTCGGATCCAAAGTTGATTTTAGCTTGTCGCCTAACCCGGTAATCAGCGCGTTGCTGTCATAAAGTGATGTAAAAAAGTATCGGTTAGAAACGTTTTGAAAATAATCTTTTATATTGGGAAGTAAGAATATAACAACGGCAAGTATAGTGAATTCAGAGAATAATTCGTGCCCGACAAAAAATTTATTAAAAACGAATCTAACGCCAAAAGCTATGCCTAAAGCGGAGAATAAGGTCAATATAAATACCGTCCATTTACGGAGCACTAACCTAATATCCATGAGATGGTGGACGATAATTGAATAGCCGAAGACAACGGAGTAAGCGACGACTAATGGACTTCCCAGAGGAGGAAACCAGTCCTTACCCATCATCAGCGGAAAATTCGTCGAACCTCCCAAGAAACCAAGTATGGAACCGAACAAAACGTACTTAATTTGTTCGCGATAAACGCCAGTCGCGTGGCGCAATTCCTTTAGCAATAAAATTATTCCGTACAATATCAGACTTAGCCACCCGACTACAAGAAAAGTTATGTAGAGCCAGCCGGCTTGGGGGAAGAAAATAAAATAAAATATTTCCTTAGTCCCGCTTATATAGTGCTTACTATAACTAAATAGCAGGAATACCGAAGTAATAAGATAATAAAAAATCAAAGTTTTCTTTCTTTTCTTTCCAAGAACGTTTAAAATCCAGTTTATATAAAAAACCGGGATTAGCGTTGCTCCCATGTTTAAGGTTCTTGACCAAAAAAGGGCGGCCTCCTGGCTCTTGCATAAAAGCCAGACTCCGTATGAAAAACTCCATATTACTACTCCAAGCGACAGGAATCCAAAAGACCGATTGACTGGATTTTTTATATCTTTACGCAGAACCGAAAACCCTAAAAGTACCGCGACAACGGCAATTACAAAATGGCTTACAATGAAAAAGTTTAGATCCAGCATAATTAGCGCCTGGAAATAAGATATAAACGAGTTAGCTTGCTAAAGTATTATTCGAGCCGGGCTACGGTCATTTTGTGGTGATGCAAAGGTTCATCATAAAATTCGCCGATCGGTTTCCAGCCGGTAGCTTCAAGAATATCCAATACATCCTGGTTTGTTTTGTAATCCATATACCAGCCGGTAACTTTCATCAAAAAATCAGTCAGGGGATCATCATATATGAGTTCTTTCTGGGCGGTACTGCAGATAACGAGCCCACCGGGTTTTGAGAACAGCCTCATGCTTTTCATCACTCTTTTGCTAACGTCCATCGGTAGCGGGCACAGCACCCCGACCAGAATTATTAAGTCAGCCTGTCGCAGATCGGCTTGGGAATATTTTTTGCATTCAAAGCTAAAACACTCCTCCATGCCGTTTTCTTTCACTAATTTTTTTCCTATGTTGACTGCGGCCGGATCAATATCAATATTCCTTATCTGCACCTTCTTCTTCCATTCAGGATATTTTTTTAATACTTCAACCATATCCCTCCCTGGCCCGGAAGCGACATTGTCGATTAACAGTCTCTCTCCCTTATAAATTTTCTCCAGCCATAACGGAATATTATCCCTTAAAGCAATCAGCCGGCGGTGAATCTGGGTTCCAGCCTTGCTCTTTAAATAATATTGGTCAACCGGCGGTACTTTGTCTTGTTCGTAAGCCAGATATAAATATTCAAAGGCTTCGGCCGAACCGGGAAATCTCTTAATAATTTTTGCTGTTTCGGAATTTTTGAGCATAAAATCAAGAATATCCTTGGTTAAAGGGTTGTCTGGTTCAAATAAACA
Organism: Patescibacteria group bacterium; assembly: GCA_041661505.1. NCBI lineage: Bacteria > Patescibacteria group bacterium. The sequence goes on from JBAZUF010000007.1 coordinate 21,937, forward strand.
TTCCTTAAATTTAACTTGGATATCGGGCGGGAAAGTGCTTAGTAAATATCTTGCTTCTTCAGTTTCCAAAATCCTTTGCTTTAAGCAATGAACCAGCTCCTTAGAATACAGCGAACGGTCAAAACTAAAATCAAGAGAAGTTTTCTTCTTATTTTTCAAAAACGCTAAATTAAACATAATTTTAGAGCTTTCCTATCTGAATTTGTTTTAAATTCTCTTTCGCTCCTCCTGTAATAATTCTACCATAATCAGGAACGGTACCGCAATAAAATCCGCTTAGGCGTTCGGGCTGGTCTTGTATTCCATTTCCGCCAACCGGGCAATCCCCTTCATAATTACATTAGTTGCCAGCCGATAATTATTCTTTAAGTCCAAATTATTTGAAAAGCGGCTCAAATTTATGGCTTGTCCAATTTCGATTTTAACAATCTTCTTCATAGCGGGCAATATTTTATAATGCGGTAATATTTCGTATGTATTTTTTATTCCGACTGGTATGACCGGCACTCCGGACTCCAGCGCAAAGCGAGCTACTCCGGTAAAGGCTTTTTCGATCTTTCCGTTCCGGCTTCGGGTGCCTTGAGGGAAAATTGCCAGGATTTTATTGTTTTTAAGAGCTTCCAGGCCGGCGGCAATCACTTCGTTTTTATCCGGAGCCTTGCGGTCAACTTTTATCTGGCCGGTGTAAATCATTAATTGCTTCAGGCATGGAGCGCTAAACATTCTTTCGGCCGCTAAAAAAGTCAGTCTAACATCCGGCAAAGCGCTCATCAGGCAGATAATATCCATGTAGCTTTGGTGGTTGGCGGCAATTATGTAAGGGCCTTTTTTAGGTAAATTTTCCTTTCCCTTTATTTCTTTTATCCAGATTAGCCGGACCAAAGGCATAAGAAGCCGAAGTATTGCATATAAAAGCTTGCCTCTAATCGTATTTTCTTTGCCAATGGAGAATTGTTTACTCATAGTCTTACCTAATTTTACACTATATTTTTTATTTCTTCAAATTTTTATTTTTGCGTATTTAGACTATTAAACATAGCTGAACATTGTTTTTATTTAGTTATTATGCTAATATTGCCGTATAAACCACGTATATTTTAAAAAATCACAACTTTATTGAAATATCAACACAAATAACAAGGGCTAGTGTTGGCCATTTATTGGGCGAACACTAAAAAAGCAGTGCACTTTTTAAAACGTGGGGGAAGGACATGAATATTCGCATCGTCGTTTGTATTTTTCTCGTTGTCGCCACTCTCTCCGGATGCGCCTCATCCAGCGGCCAACGGGCCGCAAACATGGCAACCGGCGCCGCCATCGGAGCTCCGACTGGAGCGGTGCTAGGATTTCTAGGAGGAGCCCTGGCTGGCGAAGGGGGGTCTGCGTTCGGAACCTGGGTTGGTGCCGCCGCTGGCGCAGGTGTTGGCGCGTTCATCGGGTCAATGGTCCCCGTTGACGACGAACAAAGGCCCGTAACTCCATGATCCTTACTCGCCAAGATTCTTTTTCTTGGCCAAACAAAAACCCGCGTTCAGGAGATCGCGGGTTTTCTTCTTTTATTTTGAAATTAGTTTAAAATAAAACTACGCAATCTCAACCGCTTCAACCGGCTTTCCCTCTAACTTTCTGATTCTCTTTTCAAAACGGTCGTGGGCCAATAAGTTCGTATCATGCTCTTCTTTGTGATCTTCAAAGCTTTTGGTCAGCTTATCTACGGAATTTAATATTTCGCTCTTCCATTGAAACATATCGTCCTTGGTCGGTAAATCCTTAAAGTCTTCCTTTGTGGCAAAAGTCTTAAACATTTTTTTTCCAAACTCCTCAAATCTCTGATCCGTTTTCTCATCTATTTTTTTTCCAAACTCCTCAAATCTCTGATCTAATTCCTGCCTAAGAAACCCTTTGGTAATAGGTTCTCTTTCTTGATTTGGCGTTAAAATAGTTGTCATACCCCCTTATTTAATTCTTAATAATAATTTTGGAAATACTTTTCCTAAAATTTTTATAGATTCTTTCGCGCAATCAGTACATAAATCTAAGTATTCGAGAAAACATCTGCTTATAGCTACCCCATAAGTGTCATTCAAACTAATCCTTACATGTTCTTTTTTAAGTGTTCTATTGCATTTATCGCATTTTGTAATAGTTGCCATATATTTTTTTCTTGTTTGATCATTATAGCTCTTTTGCATTTCCCGGTCAATTTTCATCGGTTCACCCCTATTCCAGCGCGTCCGCCAGCCTACTTCGCCTCAATTTGCTTAATAAACTGCAGGGCGGCTGATTTTAGGCTGGGGTCGATTTCCCCGACTTTGGCGGCCGATGCCTTGGCCGACTCCTTATCGCCCAGCTGTAATTGGATTTTAGCCAAATCCACCCAATGCTGGGGATTATTCGGCTCCATCTCGGCCAGCCGGCCCATTAAATTTTTCATTCTTTCCCATTCGTTTTTCGGCTGATAATATGCAAATAGCACTTTAACGTAATCAGCCGAAGTAATTGACGACACGCCGCCTAAATCAAGGCACTGCCCGGAGAGCTCGTAGGCTTTGGCCTCGTCTTTCTTAAAATAGTAAATCCGCGATAAATGGCAGTAAGTTTCCGCGTATTTTGGATTAAGTTTTTGCGCGTATTGCAAAACTTCAATCGCCTTGTCAATTTCTCCCCGGCTTAAAAAAACCTGGGCCCGCTCAAAGTAAACCGGCACCCTTCCCGGGCTCGACGCGATCGCCTTGTCAATCGCCTCTTCGGCTAATTTCGAATAATAATAAAATTTATCCGAATTGGAAAAATAGGCCGAGGCCAGGTAATACATCTGCCCCAAGACCAGTTCGTACATGCTGTCGGCCGGATTCAATTTTGCGTTTTTTTCCGCCAGCTCAACTCCGTATTTAATAATTTCTTCCCCTTTATCCGGCGCGAGCGAGAAAAGCAGGGGGCTGTTTTTTGTAAGGGAAACGACAAAGGTATTCCGCGAATCGCGATCTAAGGGAGTATTATAGCTTAAGGCTTTTTTGTACGCTTCGGTCGCTTTTATAATATCCCGGTTAACGCTGAATTCCATCTGGCCGTCAATCGTTGCGGAGAGCATTTCTATCGGCTTAATATTGTACTGATAAACAACTATTAGCATAACAATCCCGGCGACGGTTCCAATAGCCAGCCCGTTTGCTTTAATTTGCCTTTCTAAATCAATTATTTCTTCCCATTCATCTTCCTCCTCTTCTCTGTCTTCGCCCGGGGCGCCGCCGGCCAGCCAATGAATATAAGCTAAAAGGATCATCAGGGGAATGTAGGTCGCCAGGGCGTCAAAAACAAAAAGGTTCTGCAAAAAATAGGCGATAATCAGGGTGGTTAAAAGTCCGAATTGGGTTAGGTCCAGCCGCCCGGCCCGGTAGCCGCGGATTAAGAGGTAAAAGCAAATCGCGAAAACGGCTAAATAAGTTAAGGCCCCCAATCCCCCGGCAGTTGAGGCAATATCGACTAAATTATTATGGGCCCGGTCAAAATAAGTTTCCGAGGAAGTATAGTTATAAAAATTCGGGTCAAAATATTTGTCAAACGTAATGGCAAAATTTCCGTAGCCGGTGCCTAAAATCGGATGCGAGGGGAAATCTTTGGCCGCTGTTTTCCAGGATATAAGCCGGGTTTGCAGGGTCGCGTCCGTTAATTTACTAGTTGTAATTCTCCTTAAAAAGGCTGAATTTTTTACCAGCCCCGCGTCTTTATAGGCAAATATCAATACAACCGAAACAATAGCTAAAAATATCAAAGCGCCGCTAATTTTTTTGGCTTTTTTGTTTTCTCCTAAAAATACGTAAAGCAAAAGGAAGATTATTACTCCTATGCCAAAGCCGAGGTAAGCGCCGCGGGTTCCGGAAAAAATTAAGGCGATAAAAGCTAAAAGTCCGGCCGCCGCGTATAAAGCGTTGATCAGCCGGTTTTTTTCCTTCAGCATTAATATGGCGATGAAGTAAAGGCTGAAAATCGCGAAGGCGCCGACGTAAGCCGCGTTGCCGATCGTTGAAATTACCCGGTCGGTTCCCCAGGGGCTATTAAAAATCCCGTAGCGCTGGCCGATGCCGACAATGCTCACTATTACCGAAATAAGGGTAAAGGCGATAAAAAGCAGTTTCCAGTCTTTCCATCGCCGGAACACGGTAATAATAATTAGGTAAAATAAAAGGAAATGCGCTAAGTGAAACCACCCGAGCATCCTTTCAATATCCCCCCAAAAGCTTAGATTAAAATCAACGCTGAAAATTGTCGAAATAAGGAGCGCCAAAAAAAACGCGCCAATCCCGTAAGTAACCAGGCTTTTTTTCGGCCGGGCTTCGGGGTATTGCAGAATAAAGAAAATCCAAATTACGCCCAATATTTCCAAAAGGATATTAAAGTAAATCTGCTTGGAGGTTATATAGGGAAAAAGGAGATTTTCAAAAACTAAAATCAGCGATATGAACGCCAGGCAGACTCCGCCGATAAGGATGTTTTTATAGTATTTGGCCGGCATAAAATGATTAATTTTTGGCTTAATTAGAGCCTAGATAAAAATCGAAGCGCGAATGAATTATTAAGCTTCTTAAAGCGAACTAAAGTCATTATTGGAAATCCCCAATCCCAGGCCGCGCATTACGCTAAAGGCGTCGGCCGGGCGGCCAAGAAAATATCTTTTGCCGTCTTTAGGATTAACATACCAGGCTTCGCCTTTTCCTTCAACCTGGAGAAGAATCTTCCCTTTTAGCGAGGAGGCCAGGGTAGCGTCCAATGAAATTTTCTCTTTGGTTTTTACGGGTGAATAGCCGGTCGAAAGCTCGCTTTTGTCTTCGAACCCGTCGCCGTCCGTATCTTTTTTATTTTTGTCAGTCCCGATCGCGTCTTCAAAAATATCCGGCAAACCGTCCGCGTCAGTATCAGCCCCGGACAAAGAATTTAACCCAACCGGAATTTTTTCGAGAAGCGAGGTTTTTATTCCTGTCCCTTGCGCCCGCATTACGTTAAAAGCGTCTTGGGGCCTTCCCAAATAATACATTTTTTCGCTCTTGGGATCAAGGTAATAGGCTTCGCCTCCGGCCTGGACTTTTAGGATGATTTTTCCCTTTAGGCTGGAGTATAATTTTTTATTTTTTATGGAAATTGCCGAACCGCCGGATGTTGAAGGACTGGCGCCGCTGGCAGTAGAACTGTTAGAACCGCTCGCGGCCGAAGAAGAGCCGGAGGAATTGGACGCAGTTCCGGACGCGGCGCCCGAAGCGCTAGGCGATTCTTCCGTCGTCTGGCCAGGCGCGATAACCGGGTCTTTTAGCGGCGTGGTAAAAGCTGAATAGGCCGTTTCCTTAATTATATTATTTAAAGCCGATATGGCGCGGTAAGTATAGGTTTTTCCCGGCCTTAGGTCAGAAAGTTTGACGCTGTGTTTTACGGCGCTGGCGCTTTCCGCCGCCGCCGTCGGGGATACTGGAGGATTTTCATCATATTCGACTACTCCCGAGGCCGAGCGCGTCGTCTCCCATTCAATCTGTACCGAAGTCGAGCTAATAAGCGTTACAACAGGCAAAGTCATTAAAAAACTTGACCTTTCCGCTTCGTTAAGATAGACGTTAGCGTAAGTCGATGTGGCGTTATTATATTCATTTAACTCCTTAAGCCGGCTCACTTTATCAAAAGAAAAGCTTAAAAGATTTCTTCCGGACTTTGAAAATTTTCCCGAATAGCTATAAGAAAACCGCTCGCCCGGCTCTAACGGATCGGCTAAGCTCGGGTAAGCGTCATGCTGTTTCGAACCCATATCAAATCCGTAGAAGCTGTAGGCAATATTGTCTTCATGCAAAGCAGTATTGTCGGTTATTCCGACGTTTCCGGTATTTTTAACCCAATAGGTGATAACCGCCGGCGCATCGACCAGCGGGTCTTCCGGGCTTACATCAACCTCGTCAAGCGACAAATCCACCTGGTCGGCCGGTACAATCGTTATGGTTTTTTCCTTTTTATTATTGTTTTTTTCATCAGCTTCATAAACTTCGTCATCCATGTCGACTGCAAAGGAAGCTTTTTTCTCTCCGGCGGAAGTGAATTTTCCTTTAAAAACATAATAGAAGCTGCCGTCCGGCAAAATATAATTTTCCAGCGTCGGCGCCGGAATGGAAGTGCTCTCGATTTCAAAATCAGGAATGATCTTTTCGTACTGGGAAAGTCCAAGCGGGGTATATATATTCCTGGTGCCGTTATTCTTTATTTTTATTTTCACTTCGCAAGTCTGGCCGGCCGCGATTTTTTCCGGCACCGTTATAATATCTTCAACCATCAAATCATCGCCCTGGACAATTACGCTTTGCGACAATGTATTATTATTTTCGTCCGGCTCTTCCAAAATATTCGAGGTATCAATGGCAAATGACAGACTGCGCGACTTAATCGTCGTAAATTTCCCGGTAAAGGTATAGGTCTGCTCTTCATTCACCGCCAGGCTAACGGCCGGAAAAGTATAGCTTTTCGTGTCAACGGTAAAGTCGGGAAAAGTATAGCTAAAGGCCCGGAAAAACTGCTCCAAGGCCTCGCCCGGCCCAATATTCTTCGCCCTAACGGTAATTACCGCTGTTTGGTTGTATTCGGGGCTTGATGGGCTTACGGTTATTGATGTAACCGCGATGTCCCCTCCGGTTACGGCACCAGCCCTAAAAACTCCTAAAGCTAAAATAAAAATTCCTAAAAGCGGGAAGATGAGATATTTCCGCATATTGCATGGGGAGGAAACGGCTAAGCCATTTTCCAAAGCGAATAAAGATAAACTATGTAAAAAATTATTTAGTCCTGCCCAAATACTCGTCAATCCGGGCCTGCAGGAAATCAGGATTCAAAATCCGCTTCTTTCCCTGCTCATAAATGCCGATTATGTCGTCCTTGGATTTTTTCATCTGGTATTCGTAAAGTTCGGCCAGGTAGATGTAATAAGTCGCGTCGCCGGGCGAAACCGAAATAGCTTCCTTGTAATATTCTTCAGCCAAGGGATAATTTTCCAAATATTTGGCCATGTTCCCGGCGTTCACGATCAATACGGTATTTTTTCTTTGGCTTACTTCAATTCCCTTATCATAAACTTTCAAAGCCTCATTATAATATTCCTTGTAGTTTTCCAATTTTATGTCATGGGCTTTTTCGGCTAAAGTTTTCCAGGCCATGCCCAAAGAGTTGTAGTTTATAACATTTCCCGGATCTTTTTTCATCTTTTCCTGTTCGGTGATTACGTCATCAGCTAAGGCGCTTAATTCCGGGTGGTCTTTTTTTAATCCGCCCAAAGCCATCTCTGATTCAGCCGGCTTAAATTTGTAAAAGTACGCGAAAGCTCCGGCCGCGATAATAACCAGCGCCAAACCAATTAATATAATAGTTTTTTTATTCATAAAGCGTGAAAAAAAAATTAAGATTTATAATAAAATTATAATCTTTTTGTTAATTTTAGTCAAAATTACTTCCCGAAAAAAACAGGGGGCATTATCGCCCCCTGTTCCCGCTTATTAATATCCTGTTTTATTCACTTGCGGAGATTTTATCCAGATCAGCGTTGCTTATTCCTAATCCCAGGCTTCTCAATACTGAATAGGCCGCGTTCCCGTCTTTTAAGTAGTTTAAGTTGCCGTTAAAATCAACGTAATACGCCTGACCCTTGTCCTCAACCTGTAAAAATATTTTTCCGCTATATTTCTTGGCTAAAGTTTTTGATTTTTTCATTTTCTCCAGGTTGGCATTTGTTATTCCTTCTCCGAGGCTTCTCATAATTTTAAAGGCTTCTTCGCCGTTTTTCATGTAATATCTCTTCCCGTCTTTCGGGCAAACATACCAGGCCTCGCCCTTGGACTGGACCTGAAGAAGAATCTTTCCTTTTAGCTTGTTAGCGGCCGAAACTACCGCTTTGCCGGAAGCCGCTTTGCCCGATGTGCCGGATGATTTATCCGCTCCAGTTATCTTTCTGCCTAAAGTAAACTTGGACAAAACCGTCTTTCTAAAATTTTCCAACGTGGCTTCAAATTTTTTTTCATTCTCCCCGAAATAGTTAAACCCAATTACTATGACTTTATCTTTATCAATAATCCTATATCCAGCGGCAAATGCCTTTACCTTATCATTATCCTTTTCATCTTTAAATCGGTATTTATAAAAAATTTCACTGGTTAGCTCGTTGTTGATTTTGTAGCCAGTGGATTCGAAGTATCGGCTGCTTTTCAGGCCATTTCCTTCATCATCTTCTTTAACCACATCATTACTCTTAACAGCGTTAAAGTATTCTTTTTTTGACATCTTTTTCATATCATCGTTTAGCGTCTCCACATATACGTCAAAACCGACTTCCGGCTCTTTCGCTCTCTGCCCCAAGAGTATGTGTTTTGAAGAATTTAATTTCATTAAACTCCAATCGGATGGCAAATTGACTTTAAAGAAGGGAGCCTTGTTTTCATAACTTCTTTTCTCGCTAAAAACAATCCCTTTTTCCTTGATCGAAAGACTGCTAATCATCTTATCAATAACTTCTTTATTAGCATTATTATCGCCATAATAGTACATCGCCTGAATAACATAGTTTTTGGCGCCGAAGAGCAATACGCTCGTCTCGCTGTCGCTGTCCCCGCATATAAGCTTCCGGCCTTTCTTTTCTCCGGCTGTAAAATTCCCGGCGGAATAGCACTTGCCTCCGATTTCATTGGCTTTGACCGACACATCCAGCATAGGATCAAATAAGGTATCGGTTGGTTTCCAGTAAATTATTATATAGCCGCTATCTTCATTATTGTTGCTAGCGACAAACAAAACATTCTCGCTCGCTAAGCCAAACTCCCAGCCGCTTTCCTTTGTTATTTCCACATTAGGAGGAAAGTTACTGAACGTGGTAACATTGCCTAATCCTGAATTTTTTATTACAAGATTGTCCAGTCTTTTTTGGAGAGGAGATACTTGAAGCGCGCTTCCTTTATTCGCCTCTATCCAGTCGTTAATAGACGCTATGGATATGGCAAATCCTTGAGTGGCATCCACGTCCGAATATATTTTAGTGGTAATGCCAATTAAGTTGCTGTTTTCGTCAATTAAGGCGCCTCCGGAAGATCCAAAATATACCAAAGCGCCGGTTTTTATCCATTCAATCCCGTATTTTTCAGTTTTTCCGGTAATGGTACCGTAAGTAACGGTAATTGAATCGCCTCCGGAACCAGGAAAGCCCGCGGCTTCAACTAAATTGCCTTCGGCGAAGTTATCAAGATTATTTCTCTTTAAATAATTAAACTTTGTTTGGCCTTTTATTCCCAAGTCCCTGATTTTCAATATCGCGATATCTTTACTTTTATCTTTGGCAATCAAATCGGCGGCAAAACTGCAATCAGGAATCCCCGAGTTGTCGTTCACAACACAAACCTTATACGCCGCCGGCAATTCATTTTTATTGTCATCCTCAACCGTAACGACGTGGTTATTTGTTATTATGGTTCCATCTTCATCAATAAAAACCCCGGAGCCGTAACTGCTAGTTGTTAGATAATAATTTTCATCTTCATGGTAGGCAAAAATTTTGACTACCGCCCGGGAGTCCTCTGGGCCGCCGAATGCTTCCGCTTTGTCGGCGCAGATAAAAATAAAAAAGCTCGACAAAAGTAATAAACTGGCCGCGATTTTTGCTCTGTTCATAAATGCTTAAAAAAATTAAATTATTTAACCTCTTTATCCATTAAATTATACCAGTCGATATTCCTCGATAAATACATAACAATAGCTAATACCAGAAATAGCCCGGCATTGCCGATCAATAAAGAATAATCTTCGAGCTGGAGGATGGTATAGATGAAAGAATACATGATGAGGAGCAGGCCTCCCTGGACTAAGGCCAGTTTTATGCTTTTAAAAATGGTTTTGGAATACAAGGTTACCATTAGTATTGTTGAGGCGCTGGCGATTAGATAGGACTTGTCGAAATTCAAATGTTCGGAAATTGAAAGAAGAAGCGAATAAAACAAAACCAAAGCCAAGCCGGTTAATAGATACTGGATGGGATGGATTTTTACCCTGTTAAATACTTCGATAAAGAAAAAAATTAAAAAGGTGAGCGCGATAAGCATTATCGAATATTTAATCGAGCGGGTGTTTTTCTGGTATTCGTCAACCGGCACCAATAGCCTCACTCCGAAGGTTGAATTAGCTATGTTCCTCGCTTCAGTCCAGCTTTCAGGAAAGCTCCGGTTTAGCTGAAGCACCTTCCACTTAGCCTTAAAGCCTTTGCCGGTAATTTCCCTCTCGTCCGGCAAAAATGCCCCGTCAAAGCTCGGGGTTTTCCAGTCAGATGTTAATTCAACATTGGTTTCACTGCCCAGCGGCAAGAAAGTAAGATTATCGCTCCCGTTAATATTTATGCCGAATGAATAATTATATGTTTTATCTTTGGTCTTTATGTCAAGGGGAACTTTCGCGCTTACTCCCGATTTTAGCTCATTAACCGGAATAATTTTTTCCTCAAAAACATTCTCTTTAATTCGATTTGATTCTTCGCTTTCATCGATAGCCAGACCGCTGATAGTCCCGGTTTTCAATTGGTGCTCGCCGCCGTTCCATTTTATCTTTAAATCATTATTTACTCCTCTCATATCGGCCAGGCCGATGGCAATCTCCGCCCGATCCCATAAAACATTAGCGTCTGATATATTCAGATTCTTAAAATCCGGGGTATTGAACTTTCCTTCAAACTTAAGATCAGTGCCGTAAGCCACTACTTCGTAAATTCCCCGCCGCAGAACATGAGGAGAAACAGAGCCGGATATATTCAGGCTTTGGGGCAGAAAATACGCCGATTTAATTTCCTCCAGCGGCTTCTTGCCTTTTTCCTGCTCGGTGATTATTTTATATGGAACCATAAGAATCGGTCCGGCCAGAAGCTGGGGATCGCCCCACTTTGATCCGGCCTCTTTCATGGCCTCATTTCTCCGCGCTTCCCGCTCATTAATCATCTCCCTTATCATTGCCGTCGGAATCAGTAAAATTAAAACCAGTACGCCGATAATCACGATTCGCGCGATAATTGATCTTTTTATTTTTTCCGCCATAGACATATTAAAAAGGCTATTTTCTCATCTCATCTATATTTATCCTATGCTTTCCGCCGAATTTAGTCAAATATTAAGCCAATTAGGCGCATTCCGCCCTTTTTGAAAAATATTTTTCCGGGTCGATAAAATTACTGAACTTTCTAATATTCACTTTTCCCCTGCTTATATCCGTATGGAGGTGCGGGCAGGTTGTAGCTTTCCCGGTGTTTCCTGTATAGCCGATAATTTCGCCCGCTTTATATTTTCCCTTTCGGCTTAAGCGCTTCAGGTGCATAAACCGGATAACAAGAGTCCCATATTCTTTATCGCGAAAAGAAGCCCAGGCTGTATTTCCGCCCTGCGCTCCGCAGCCGGAAAAAATAACCTCACAGTCCGCGGGCGCGAAAATTTCCGTCCCGGCCGGCACAACATGGTCGACGCCTAAATGGCGCGGGGAATAAAATGTCTTTTCTCCGAACCTGTATCCCCTTTTCGCTTTTTCCCAGTTCTTGAGAGGAAAAATCATAACTCTGGCTGATTAATAATTACCATGCACTTTATTTAACCGTAACTCCATTATCCTTTAAGAATTTAATCGCTTCTTCCTGCAGAGCCGGGTTTATTTCGACGGCCTTTTGCATGTATTCCACTGCCTTTTCTTTATTGCCCATAGCCATATAGGTTGCTGAAAGCCGGGCGTAATTTGACGCGTCGCCCGGGTTGCCGGCGATCATTCTTTCATAAATCGGAACGATTTTTTCAAACATTTTTTCCCGGGCGTAAATATCGATTATATATGATAAATTGCCTTTCGAAGTCTGGGCATAAGAAAGGCCTTTCTCCAGCTCGGCAATTCCCTCTTTAGTTTTATTGTTTTTCATCAAAGCCAGGCCGTAAAACCAATGGGGCTCGGGGTAGTCCGGATTTTTTTCCGCCAACTTCCCTAAAACCTCCTCGGATTTTTTGTCATCGCCCCATAGAAAATATAATTTTCCCAAAAGAAGCGGGATCTGCTGGCGGTCTTCATTAATCTTTCCGGCATCAAGCAATACGGCTTCGGCTTTAGGATAATAATCGCGGTTAATGTATTCGCCCATGAAAGAATATAACTGGCCGAGCCAGAATTTATAGATATAGGTATCCGGATATTTTTTTATCGCGTCTAAATAGGCTGTTTCCAGTTTCGGCGCGACTGCGTCAAAAGTCTCCTGGTCCAGCTTTCCCCCGCCGTCCATATTGGCTAAATCCATAGTGAGGTTAATCGCCTGCTCCCATCTAAACGGCACTGGCGCGCTAATCGCCAAGTCCGCATTTTTTTCCCATAGATATTTTGAATCAATAAAGCGCGCGTCGCGGGCCAGGCTCGTGTAATAAGAGGCTTTCAGCATTCGAACGCCCATGGTAAAAGAAACAATTAAAAAAACCAGGTATATGATAATGGCCGGATTAAGGTACCGGTCCCGAACCGGGACTTCTTCCCTGTTTTCCTTTAACGCCAGCCAGCCAACAAGCGGCAAAGCTAAAAACCATACCTGGAGCGAATTGGAAGTCTCAAAAGAAAAAAGCAATTGGACAACATACGCGCCGACCCCGCCGGCTAAAAATATTGCGGCCAGGCTCGCATTAGAATTCTCCCCGCCTTTAATTTTTTTTATCAGCTGGAAAAATATAATCCCTATAAGGCTTAAGTAGGCGGCAAGGCCCAAAAGCCCCATAGCGCTCATAATTTCCAAAACGAAATTGTGCGGCTGGTCCCAGACGGTCTCGGAAAAAGAAAATTCCAAAAATTTCGGATTATAATATTTGTCAAAAATATACTGGTAGCTCTCGGGCCCGTTTCCGATAATCGGCGCGCCGCGAAAGCCTTTTAAGGCGATTTGCCAGGCCATAAGCCGGGTTTTCGCGGTCGTATCATTTAAGCTGATGCTATAGATAAAAGAAACCTGGGACGGCATAGCTTTTTTTACGCCGCTAAAAACAAATCCGCTTCCTAAAACGGCAGCTGCCAAAATAGCTGCCGCGGCCAGGCTTATTCTAATTTTCTTACTCTTTCCGAATATGAGATATAAAAAAAATGACAAGCCAAAGCCAAAAACCAGTCCGACAAACGCGCCTCTTGTCCGGGTGCCCATGATGGTTATAAGGCTTAAAACCGCGGCCGTGGCTCCAAGATATTTCCAGGCGTTCTCGCTAAAATAAAAGTAATAAAAAATTCCCAAAAACATGGGAAGCATCAAGTAGTTGGCAAAAAATATCGGGTTGCCGATAAGGCCGGCCAGCCTAGGTCCGGCTTCAATATATTGGGCGATAAAAGGAATGTGCGGCCCGGCCCAGGCAGTAATTGAAGATAAAATACTTATGCCGAGAACCGCGCCGAGGATTTTTTTCCAGTCTTCGCGGACAGCGAAAAACTGCCGGATTAAAAAATAAAATACTATAAAATGGATCCAGGTGAATACTCCTTGTACCCGGGACTGGTCGCCCCAAAAACTCCGGTTAAAATTGTTGCCAAAAATTGCGCTAACCAGCATTGAGCCGAAGAATGCCAGTACCACCCAATCCAGAGCTTTGAATCTAAATAAAGTTTTTTTCTTAAGAGCTATCCAGCCTAATCCGATTAACCCCAAGACGGCGATTAACATCTGAAAAAATATGGTTTTCCCGAAATGGGCCGGATACATTGTCCAGGATGTGAAAACTAAAGGCAGTAAAAACGATAAACCTACGCCGATTTTAATGATTTTTTCTGTCATGGCAATTATTTTTTATATTCGCAATTTATTTAATCTTACCATATTTTTTCCAAAAAACAATCCCGCCCCGTCCCGCAAATGCGGGACGGGGCGGAGATCTATGTCAAGCAATACTAACCGTATTTACTTGATTCAATACCTTTAACTAAATAGATTAGTTATAGGTAAGGGTCTTGGAGGACAACGGTAGAGAATCGCAGGTCACAATATCAGTTGTGATCACTCCGTCTCTCCATCCAAGGTCGTCAGACGCTAAACCGATACCAATGGATTCAGCAGTCGTGTCGGCTGAAATTTCTACCTGGTCGGTATCCATAGTGACTATGAAAGTCATGGATTGTCCGGCTGAAATTTCAGTGTCAACAAAGTTGGTGGTGTTCGAAGTTCCGTTGGTATATTCGGTATCGCCGATATTGCGGCTTTCCGCGGCGGCGAAAGAAGTCGTAGCAACAAGGTTTGAAGAATTAATTGCTCCATTCTTGTAAACCTTGATTTCAACAGCTGCGCCAGCCGCCTTCGAAGTACCGCTTTGAGAAATGTCAAAGTTCATGTACTTGATGGTCGAAGTGTAGTTGCCCGCGTTGGCGGAATTGGTAGCTATGATCTTGGCTACAATCGCGTCATTGCCGATTGACTGGGCGCCTGAAGGTGTATCAGAGGCAAATGCCAAGGTAACTTTAGAGGCGTAAACAGTCATCGTCTGGGCGCTAAAGTCAACATCCGGTGAAGCAGTTAAGTCAAGGTAAGCTCCAGTAATGCTTTGTCCGGAAGAAGCTCCTTTAGCTGTGATCGGTTCTTGGACTCCGGCTGTGCCTGAATCGTAATCGTGGATGATGGAGAAAGCGGCTGTGTCAGCGCTGTCAGCATCTCCTGAAACGGAAACGTCAGCTTTAACTACTATTACCTTGTTGGAGTTCCTCGGGATGGTCAAAGCCAAACCGGTGAACGGAGCAACAGCATAAGTAGAAGTAGAAGTTGAACCGAAGTTGGAAGCGGATCCGACCTGTACCCCGTCAACATACAATTTGATGTTTTTGAAGGTACCGGTAGCGGTAGCTTTTACGTTAGCCGCCATGTAGATTTCTGAAATCGTAATGTTTTCAGAAACATCAGCCGCTAATTTAAAGCGGGCCACTTCCTGGTCAGTCGCGCCCATTACCATTTGCTGGGCAATCGGGGTAGCGCCGTCTAAGGTAATGGTTAAGTTGCCTTGCGAGGAAATATATCCGTTCTGAAGATCAAAATCAGTCGGATCATAGCTCGCGCTTGATCCGGTAGTCTTTCCGGTCGCGGTTATGCTTCCGAATTCAATCACCGGAGAAAGTAAGGCGGCGGCAGTTCCGGAATCAGCGGGAGAGCTCTTGATATCAGCAAAGACATCAACAACATACTGGGCTCCAGCCGCGATTTCAATCGGAGTAGCCGGAGAAAATGCGTAGGTTCCGTCGGTAGTATTGCAAGACGCGATAGTTGTCCCGATCTGGACTCCATTGTTCTTAATTTTCAAGTTTTGGAAGTTATCGCCAACTTGAGAAGTCGCGTCATCAGCCAAAGCAATCTGGGAAACGGTTATTGCTTCTCCGGATCCGGCAGTGATGATAAATGAAGCGATCTGGGCTTCAGTCGCGTTAACAGTTCCGGTCGGGTTGGTGGTTGAACGATCCGCGAAAGCGGTATTTTCGACAACGTTCGCTGTTCCGGCTTTCACTGTTAAAGTTCTCGCGGTTTGAGCGGTTGTGCTCAAAGAGCTCATAGTAACCTGGCCAAGGGCGTTAGCAGATCCGGTTACCAAAGAAAGCGCGTAAGTGGCGTCAGTCGCGACACTTGTATCGGAAGTGTCAGCTACTACGGTTACATACTTAGTTGTTCCGGCTGGAATAACAAAAGTGTTGCCGAAAGTGAAGCTCGAAGTTCCGTTAGCAGCGGAAGCGTTATCGCACAGCAAGCTTGTATCAGTTGTTCCTACCTGGCTTCCATCCAAAAGTAATTTCACGTTTGCCAGAAGGTCAGTAGCATCACTGCCGTTGCAAGTTACTGAAAGGTTGTCAACTTTAACGGCTTCACCGGCAGCGGCAAAACTGAACTTAGCCAGGATAATGCCGGTAGCGGCATCGGGAATATTGCCGGTCGGTGAGTCAGTCGCAACGCCTAAAGTAATTGTTCCGGAATCAACAGAAGTTCCGTTTCCGGTAGTCTGCTGGACTACGCCGAAAGCGGTTGAGGTGGTATTTACGCTCGGAGTGGCGTAAACGCCATAACCGTTGTCGTAAACTACAACATCAGCGGATTTCTGGATAGTGAATTTAAATACTCTTCCGGAACCGCCCTTCATATCGCCGACTATGGATAAAGCTTTGGTCTGACCGGAATTTAGAGTTACTCCGGCGCCAAGATCAAAAGTAACGGTCTTGTCAGAAGCAATCGTAGCCGGACCGGCAATCTTTTCGCCAGCCAGTTTTAATACGATATTGTCGATGTCAGTAGTTGCGATAGTGCCTACCATGGTTAGCTTGATGCTTTTAATAATCATGTTCTGGGAAGCGGCAGTCACGTTAACGCTCCATAATTCTTTTCCGGCTTCGTCGGCTTTAACGGTAGTCGGAATGGTTCCGTTCGAACCAGCGGCTCCGGCAAAGTAAAAATGGCCAAGATCATCAACTGCGGCGGTCGACATTAAATTACCGGACATCGGGAAAGAACCGGAAACGGCTGCACCGTTGGTAACAACGTCAGCCGCGGCGTTTAAGCTAAAGCCGATGGTTTCACCAGCACCGGTTCCTCCACTGGTTTTAGCTAAGTCTCCCTTTAAAGTGATAGTCTTGGTTGTTCCTTTTGATACAGTGAATAAGCCGACTGAATCAGTGAAAGTAGCAACCTTCGAAGAGAAGGAAGTATATTCGGCTAATTTGGTATCTCCGTCATAAAGATAGAGATTTCCAATGTCACCATCACTGGTAACACCGATCCGGTTGAATTTTACAGATGTAACTTTTACATCACCGTCAGAAGCGGCAGTAAAATTAACCTTAGTGAAAGGGATTAACGCTTGTGAATATTCTCCGTTCGTAACCGCAGTGCTATCGGTCAAAATAGTAGTAGAAGCCGGTGTGTCGGAAGCCAAAGCGGCGGTTAAGCCGGTTCCAGCTCCGATCGTTCCGCCAGCGCCTGACGAAGTGTCAGTGATGGTCGAAACTCCGCCGGTAATATCAGCTCCGGCAGTCGGAATAGCTAGGGTAGTGGTAATTACATCAGCCCATTTAAAGCGGTTGGCGTTAAAAGCGGCTTCAGTTGTAATTTTACTGGCAGTACCGTCAGCGTTGATGTAATAGATTGATGCGTCAGCCGCAGTCTTAATCAATGATCCTTGCGGATAGGCGGTTGCGCTTACGGTAGCTGTGTCGATGGTGTAATTGGTGAAGAAAGCATCAGAAACGTCGATAACTCTCTTAGCCCAATTAGCGCCGTATAAAGTCGTGGCAGTAGCTTCGTCAGGGATAGCAAGTAATTTGCCTCCCGCGATTACCGCGTAGACTTTTGGGTTAGTTGTAATTTTTACCAACTTTGTACCAGGCCGTACGGTTACGTTAGCTCCCAAAGGATAAGACTCTAATTCAGACTGGGCAATAGTTTTCACGGATGAAAAATCGCCGTACCAGCTGAAATAAGAAGACTCATTCGGGAATACATAACGTTTGCCGTCGCCAGCCAGGTAGTAAACGGATGAAAGTCCGTTCATTTTTATCAAATCGCCGGCTGTGGCCGCGGCGGAAACCGTCGGGGCAGCGACCATGCTCATTGATAAAACTGTTGATAGCATCACAACGCCTGCAAACAGTTTTTTAAATCTTTCCATAGAAATGGTTGATTGTTAGTTCCGCTAAAATTTCGTTCTCCCGCATCCCAAATCTTGGGACCGGGCCTCCCCGACCCCGCTTGCAAGCAGGACGACGGGAAAATTCTTTTTTAGCTAAGAACATTTTTTTTATTAATATTCTAACGAGCGCGACATCCCGCCTCTAGAGGCGGAACCGACCTTTGCGGCCAAGCTCGATTTAGATGAATTTATTTGCCCCGCGCTTTCATCTTGCCGGGGCGGACAATTTCTAATTATTTTTTACTTTATTGCTTCGCAGTCATCTCCATTTTACCGCTGGTGGACGTAGCGTTCGAATCTATCGAAGCTCCCTCTTTTATATCATCGATTATCTTGTACATTTTTTCGAGCTTATCGGCGGCTCCGCCATAATCTTTCTTTTCAAACAGCTCCTGGGCCTCATCTAAAATATTTTCCGGGGTGGCTTTTTTTTCTAAAGTCTTGGCGTTCCCGGCCGTGCTCGTTGCTTTAGTCTCGCCTTGGCCGGCAGTAACTTTCGGCGCCTCTTCTTTTTTTCCGCCCTCTCCCGAAATCTGGATTCCTTCTCCGTTCCGGCCTGCGTTAGCGCCGAACAATTTATCCTGGTCCTCGCTTCCTTTGGCATTATCCTTCTCGCCGTTATTAACCGCTACGTCTTTCACTCCGATTTTTTCCAAACGGCCTTTAGCTTTATCGATTTCGTTTTTAAATTCTTCGGCCAGCTTTCCGACTTTCTCGGATTTATCGGCTTCGTTTTTTCCTTCTTCCATTACCTGAACCGCTTCTTTGGCCCGGTTGCCGGCGAATTCAACTCCTAGCTTGGCTTTTTCCTTCTCATTAAACGTTAAGGCCAGCTGGGCTTTCTCATTTATAATCTTGGCTATATATAATGAATCGCCGGGCTTTGAGTTTTTGGCGGCCTTGAGGCTCGCAACTCCGCCTCCGCCCAAAAGCGCGATCATAACCATAATAGTTACCAAAACCGGACGAGCCATCATTTTATGGATAAGGTCAAAAGGGACAAAAACCTCGGACCAGACATCCAGCCGCTCGATAGTTTTCATTCCCGAGCGCTCGCCGGAATCTTCGCCCGGAAAAAGCTGGGACATCAAAATATCCCGATTCTTTTCTTTCCAGCTTGAATCAGGCGAAACTTTCAGGCTATTTAATTTTTGGATGAGTTCTTTTTCAGTCATGGATTTATTTTGAATTCTCTATTTCTTTTTCCAAGCCTTTTTTTTCTAAATTCTCTAAATCCTTATCTATTAAATCCTTCAGCGCTTTTACGGCCCGGTGCGACAGCACGTTTACGTTGCCTTTTGACTTTTGGAGGATGGCGGCAATTTCTTTCGGTTCTAATCCGTCGATATATTTTAAAACGATCACTTCCCGGTATTCGTCTTTCAGGCAAAATAGTTTTTCTTTTATCCGTCCGAGCTCAAGTGCCTTTATTACGCTCTCTTCCGGGTTGCATTTTTCGTCAACGCACAAATCTTTCATCGTCTTATTGTTCTCGCTTCCGCCTTCCTGTTCCCGTCCGATTTGAATATCTAAAGATACGGTTTTTTGCTGGGCCATTTTTCGGTAGTGGTCAATCACCTGATTCCGGGCGACAGTATAGAGGAAAGGCTTAAAGGTTTTTGGGTCATTGATTTTTCCTTCCTGGATACAGCCCCAAATTTTTAAAAAAAAGGCTGAAGTCAAATCTTCGGCGTCTTCTTTGCTGTTGACCTTGAAATAGATGTATTGGTAAATCCGGTCCAGGTAGAGATTATAAAATTCGCGGAATGCGTCTTTGTTCTTCCTGGCCAGTCTTGAAAATAGTAATTTTTCCTTTATCTTACCTGACATAATATACGAAACTTATTGCGCTTGATTACACCTCTAATAAGTACGCTTTATTAAATCATAACATCTTTTGTCTAAACCAAAAAATTAGCTTCTTCTTAAAGCTTGTATAAAGGTTATTCGCACCACTACCCCGCTTGACAATTAACCTTGAAGTTAGTCTAAAGAAAGCTAAGATTAGCTTATCTTCTAATATATTTATGAGGCCAATTTTTCAATGCGGGTTCTATACCCTATATTACCTTTAATCTAGCATATTTCAAACCAGCAGGCAATAGAAAATCACCTGGACCATTCTCACATCCTTCAAATTATCCGGTTCGTCCGCAGAGATTATCTCATAATAGGTTCATGTATAAGTTCACATATACGATCAGGTTATTTAGTTCCTATTCTTTGCTCTTGCGTTTTAAAAAATTCTATGACAAAATGGTCTTAAATATGAGATAAGTCCACAGTAGCGTGGACATAACTCACCCGCTTATCCACAATTTGGCCTAAAATATCTTTTCAAATCTTTGTCAAATTCTTCACGCAATGTCCACAACACCTTGGACTTAAAACGTATATTTGATTATTATTAGCCAATTATCTACTTTAAGTCCACAACACCTTGGACTTTACTCTGCTAAAATCATTTATGACCAAGAATGACAAGCCAAAAAGACCTTCTGAATTATTACTAAAAAATGCGGCCCTTCATCCGATTTGGCTTAACGTATCCGAGGCCGCGAAAGTTTTTGGCGTAAACAACAAAACCATCCGCCGGGCTATTTCCGAACAAGTGATAAAATATAAAATAGTCGGCGAAAGATATTTCATAGACTTCTCTTCCCTTTTAATTTTTATCCACAGCCGCACTAAACTGGCCAATAAATTTAACGAATACGGGCTCGGCCAATACATCGAAAGCTGGCGCCATGGAAGCGCAATAACCAAACATGAGCAGATGGCTAAAGAGATTACTAACTCTGGCCAAGACTAGTTTTTTTTCGAATACGCCCTAATCTTGCCAAAAACATTGTCTTATGCTACATTTATTCTAGTCAGGACGCCTGGCTTTTTATAATTCTTTTAGACTGCCACAAAGCGATAGAATCATATGAAAAATGACATCCATCCAAAATATAACGACAAGGTAAAGGTAATCTGCTCCTGCGGAAATACTTTTGAAACCGGCTCGACCCTGGCGGAGATTAGGACCGAGGTTTGTTCGGCCTGCCATCCTTTTTATACCGGCAAGCAAAAGATCGTCGATTCCGCCCGCCGGGTAGAAAAATTCCACGCGCGCGTAGCGGCAAAGTCCAAAGTTTCGCCCTCTCGAAAAGGAAAAAAGGTCAAGCAAGCCGCCCGTACGGCGAAAAAATCCGCCGCCTCTTCAGCCAAACCGGAAAAAACTGCCGCCAAAAAAACCAAAAAATAACAATACTAAAAGGCTATTCTTTTTAATGCTTTTTACATGTAAAATATGTATAGGGGCAAAAGAATAGTTTTTTTGCGCCTTGCCGGCCATTTGCCTTAAACCCATCTCCTTAAAATCTCGATAGCCATATCAGTCTTCCGCTTTAAGCCAGCTAAAAATATGTTTGAAGAAATTTTGAAAAAATTCAAAAATCTGGAAAAAGAGCTTTCTGACCCGAAAATCGCCTCTAATCCGGAAAGGTTAAAAACCGTTTCCAAGGAACATTCAGACCTAAAGGAAGCGGCCGGTTTGATAATGGAATTAAATAGCGCTATCGAACAAATCGCGCAAAGCCGGGAAATAATAAATAGCGAATCAGGCGAACTGGCTGATATGGCCAAAGATGAACTGGCCGGACTGGAAGAAAAAAAAGGGAAATTGGAGGCCCAAATCAAAAGCGAAATATCGCCAGCCCACCCTTTTGACAAAAAAAATATTATTATGGAAATCCGGGCCGGCACCGGCGGCGACGAGTCGGCTTTATTCGCCGCCGAGCTTTACCGCCTGTATTCGCGGTTTGCCGAACGCAGCGGCTGGAAAATAAATATCCTTGATTCGTCGCCAATAGGAATTGGCGGATTTAAAGACATAACTTTTTCCATTGAAGGAAAAAATGTTTATTCCAATTTAAAATTCGAAGCCGGTACGCATCGGGTGCAAAGGGTTCCGGAAACCGAAAAAGCCGGGCGGATCCACACTTCGGCTGTTACAGTCGCGGTTCTAGCCGAAGCCGATGAAGTTGACGTCCAGATTAAGGCGGAAGATTTGCGGATTGACACCTACGCGGCTTCCGGACCGGGCGGCCAAAAAGTCAATACCACCAACTCGGCCGTAAGGATTACTCATCTCCCGACCGGAGTCGTCGTTCAGTGCCAGGACCAGAAATCCCAGCGCCAAAACAAAGATAAGGCTATGCTGGTTTTACGCTCGAGGATTCTGCAAAAAATGGAAGAAGACCGCCACGCCCGGGAAGCGGCCGAACGGCGCGATCAAGTCGGCTCCGGCGACCGCTCGGAAAAAATCCGCACTTATAATTTTCCCCAGGACCGGGTAACCGACCACCGGATAAAAAAATCCTGGCACTCAATCGACCGGATTATGGATGGCGATCTTCTGCCGGTTATTGAGGAGTTAAAAAAGGAGTTAGGGAATTGAAAACAAGGTGAAAATAAGATGGTCTGAAAGTTTTTTAACAAAAAAAATAGCCGCCATCCCGAAGGTTGGCGGCCCGTTATATCTTTGCTTACGCTTGGTTTACTCCGGCCGACTCTCGCTTATTTCTACCGAAGAGCCCAGCCAATCTTTATTAAGCGCTCTACCGCAGAAAGCACGTATTTGTTTACGGTTTCAGGGTAGCACTTAAGATCAACCACCGTATCAACTCCGGCATCCAGAAGCTCTTCAAAAGCCTTTCTGCCAACGTCGGCAAAGGCCATGATTGGCACTCTGCAGCCGTTTTCCCGCAGGCACCTGGCCGCATGAATACCCACAGGAAGTCCCCCGGAACGCGCATCAGATCTGCTTCCTGTCATCACCGGATCGATGATAAGGAGATTAAACTGATCCAGATCGATGTCAAATATTTCATCCGCGCAGTTGCGGCAGAGTAAAACTTTGTATCCCTCCCGCTTAAGCATTTCCTGGATGACTGCCGCCCAGGATTTTTCAAGATCAAGGGCGCAAAGTATTTCGAAAGACATGATTTTCCTCCGTTGGTTGGCAATTGGAGTTTAATTCGATTGGGGTTTCGCGGCCTTTGTTCCGTTGACAACATTGTCGTGGAACAATTGCCTTACGGCATCGACTATCTCAAAGGGTTTATTGTCAATAACCTTTGTCAAGCCGGCCCAAATGAGACCAGCTTCCTCTTCAGCGTCAACTTCGGCGACGGCGAATATCGGAATTTCTATCCGCGCCTTTCGCCAACGGGAGATAATTTGGTGGCACAGTCTAAAACTTCCGGGCCCGCGTCCGTACCACCCGGACACTTCCGGATTGATCAAGGCCAGATCGTAGTCCCCCAGCCTGTCTTCAGCTTTCAAGAGCTCTGCTTCATTGCCCGCAAAGCGATCAATTATGTAGCCGGTTCGGGCGTTAATAAACAAATTCAAGACCGCCGAGGCGGTCTTATCCGAAAGGCCAAAAAATGCAATCCTTTTTCTTGAAGTCATTTTTCCCTCCTAGAAAAAAATTTCAGAAAGGCTACGGGATACACTTCTCGAAAATCCTGATCAGCGCGTCAGTGCCAGGGTATTTAGCGCTCACGCGAAGATGAAGCATTTCCCCTTGTCTCTGCGAGTGGTGTACCGTGAGGGGCGTCAGTTCGAACCCGCAAGCCCGGGCTCTTTCCTGGGTAAAACTGCCTTCTCCGCCGCTTCGGATATTCTCCAGAATGGCCTTATGAAAGCCAATTCTGTGAAGAAGAGTATTGAGGGCCGAAACCCTCATTTCCGGAGCCCAGACCGTGCGGAAACCTTGGCCTGGAAAAAGAAAATCATAATTCGTCCAGAAGTGCTGATTAGCGCCGGGATTGCGTCCGCAAATCCTGATTATGCGTGTATTAGGTTTTGCGGACGGTAATTTTATTCCCGCCTCCGCCACCCCGTGAGCATCCAGAACGATTCCCAGAATGGCCGGAATCGTTATCGGAAAAACACGGCTCGGCGATTGCGGGACAAAAACCACTGAACCGGGGGCCAACTGTAGATGCGCATCTGCCTTTTCTTTCATCTCTTTTCCTTTCAATTCAATAACGTTGCGTTTAGCCCGAGAGCTATTCTCGGGCGCTCCAGATAAACCTACACTATGCGTATAGATAAAAAAACAAAATTTATAATATATTTTCAAAGGACAAAAAAACTGCCCCCTTTTGAGCTGGAGCTAATACTAGCACATCTCTTGAAAAAATCAAGGGAATATGTTTTAACTCATCCGGAAATTAAGCTTAGCCCGACCCAGCTTAAAAGGCTTGATGCCATGCTAAAACGCCGCGAAAAAGGGGAGTCCTTGGCGTATATTTTAGGGCATAAAGAGTTTTATGGTTTTGATTTCATAGTTAATAAACACACGCTAGTTCCCCGCCCGGAAACCGAACTAATAGTAGACGAAGTTTTGGAATTGGCCAAAGAAAAAAATATCCATGGCAATAAAAAATTCGCCATCATTGACGTTGGCACCGGCTCGGGATGCATTATTATTTCTCTGGCTAAAATGCTAATGGAAAAAAACAAGACCGCGGACATTCAATTTTTTGCCGCCGACATTTCAAAACTAGCTTTGAACATTGCGAAAAAGAACGCGAAGCATAATAATGTAGCAAATAAAATAAAATTTTATCACGGAAATTTGCTCGAACCGATAATTAAACTAAAATCCAATCACAATCACCTAAGCCAAAATCAAAAGATAATCATCACTGCCAATCTTCCCTACTTAACTCCGAAGCAGATTAAGACTTCGCCTTCAATAAAACATGAACCGCGATTGGCGCTTGAGGCCGGAATTGACGGGTTAAAATATTACCGGGAATTATTTCAGCAACTAAGGAGCATGTTAACAGTGAACGGCATTCAAGCTCGAGCTTCTGTCCATGTTTTCTGTGAAATCGACCCGGGCCAAAAAATATCTATCCAGCGCCTGGCAAAAAAAATTCTGCCATCCGCCCAAGTCCAAATAAAAAAAGACCTGCGCGGACATAGCCGGCTGGCCGTAATTAAACTAGGCGATTTTACTAAATAAACCTTCTTTTACGCATCCTCATCACCTCCTATCAAGTCTTTAGTCATAGCCTTGCAGAGTATAGCCGTAGGGAGCCTGCTTGGTCCAGTCAAAGCTATTGCATTTTCCCATGCCCCGGCCGTCAATTTGGGTTTCAAAATTTATAATCTGGAGGATGTAAAAAGGCTTTGAACAGCCAAAGACTCCGGCCGGATATTTTTTATAGCGGTAAAAAAACTTATCATTATTCAAGGGGTCGCGCACTTCCCGGTCAATTAAATTCTCCTCTTTTAAGACCGCCAAAAAATCATCTGCCTTTCCGCCAGCCGCGTAGCTTACGTCCCAGCCCTGTACGTCATCCTTTGATTCCGGATAAAATCCGTGCTTATCGTGGTAGATATCGAGCGCCAGCAGTAAAACCTGCAGGTCGGCTTTTCTTTTTACGTCCCGGGACTTTTCCCGGGAATTATTAAACGCGAAAAATGAAAAAACCGTCAAACAGATTATGAAGACGATTACAACCATCCTTTGCAGATCAAAATTATTCAAATTTACCCTCTCAAGCATAATTATTTAGGGGTTTCTTTCCTGTAATTATACCAGAGGCCGCGCAAACAGCCAACTTACAAACTAAGAATTTTTGGTTAGAACTTCTAAATATCTTTTGGCGGCAATTTCCCAGCTAAAGCCCGCCGCTTTTTTAAGCCCTTTCTCAATAAGCTCCTCCCTAAGCCCCTGGTTGTTTAAGGCGTTTTTAATGGCTTCAACTAGATCACTTGAATTATAGGGGTCAACTAAGAGCCCGGCGTCTCCGGCGATCTCCGGCAGGCTGGAGCAAAAGCTCGTGATTACCGGCACTCCGCAAGCCATAGCTTCCAACGGCGGAAAGCCGATTCCTTCGTAAAAAGAAGGGAAGACGAAGAGGGAAGCGAGATTGTAAAGATAAACCTTGTCCCCTTCCGGAACGTAGCCGAGAAAGCTTATGTCTTTTTTAAATTCCGCCCTTTTGTATTCCTTAAATATCCCCTTGGCTTTCCAGCCAATTCCCCCGGCGATAATGAGCTGGTATTCCCCGATTTCCCCGCGTTTTCTTAAGGCGTCGTAAGCGCGGATTATCCCTTCGATGTTTTTTCTCGGTTCAAGCGTACCTAAAAAAAGGATAAACTTTTCCGGCAAGGCGTACTTTTCTTTTATTTTTTCGAGCCCAACGTCAGCCTTTGGAAGCACGCGGTATTCTCTTTCTAGCCCGGGATATATAACTTTAACCTTTTCTCCCGGGACTTCGCACAATTCCATTATATCGCGCTTTGTGCTTTCGCTGACGGCCGCGATTACGTCAAAATTTTTTACTAGCTCTTTAACGTTGATGAAGTAATGCCAAATCCTTTTTCGCCAGGAAAAAAATTCCTTATAGCGCATAAATGATAAATCGTGGATTACTAAAACTCGCTTGCCCTGCCCGGCTGGCCGCTTTTTAAAATCCGACAAACCGATAAAATTAATATGAGGCATCAGGAAGGCCTTGGCTTCAAGCTTTATATCAATTTTCGGCCAGCTAAAAATTTTAAACAGGATATAGTTTAATACTTTATTCGGATAGCGGCCGCGAACCGTCAGACTATTGCCTTCGGCGAATTCCGGCATTTTAACATCTTTGAACGAATTATAATAAAGCCGGTATTTATTATCTGCATCGATTTTAAAAAGTTCCTGAAGTAAATTAAAATTATGAAGAGAAACTCCGCTCGGCCGCTCATCCATTAGTGTTCTTATATCAATTCCGATTTTCATATTTTTATCCCCGCTTTATTTTGCCGTTTCCCTAAACTTTTCTAAAAAAATCCCGGTCGCTTCCCTTCTTGAAATAAAAACTTCTTTTACAAGTTTTTCCGGGCTTACCCACTTCCAGGCCGAATGGTCCCAATAGTTGATTTTAATGTCAGAGTCAGAGCCGATAAATTCGGCTACTGCCAGGCTTTGCGATTGGCCTTTATGTCCGCGATGCTTCTGGGACATTAAAGCATATTCCTTTGGCTCTTCTTTCCGTTGGCCGAATTTATAGCGATAAATATTTTTATAGATTTTATTTACTTTGAATTTTTCCGAACCCAGCTCTTCATAAAGCTCTTTTAAGGCCGCATTTTCTATCTTCATATTATCTATCCCGCCCTGGGGCAATTGCCAATGCCCGGGTTCTCCGGTCCTTTCTACTATTATTATCTTATAACCGCCATTTTCTTTTTTATAAGCCAGGCAAGCAACATTAGGCCGGTAGCGGAACGGATTAACAAATCTCCAGACAATGAACCTGAAAGGAAAAACGATTACGGCATTAATTATTCTTCTAAACCGCGCTTTCGGCTCGATTGCGAGCCGCCAAAGCCATTCCAGGCCCAAGAGGCGCATAATTTTCGGCGCCCTTTTTATTTTTCCGGTTAAAAAATCCAAAGCGCCGCCAACGCCGATTGCCAGCCTGGCGTTTTTCCAATTTTTTAGGTGGTGGTAAATTAATTTTTCCTGGAACGGCGCGCCGAGATTGGTAAAAATAATTTCGCCGGACGCTTCCTTGTCCATTTTATTATGATCGCGGTTTACGGTTATCACTTCAAACGCCAGCTTTCCATAGCGGTCCTTTAAGGTTTTTTCGATATCATTATTTTTGGATAAGGATTTTTCCCAGTTCAGGATGGAAACCTTTAATTTTTTTTCTTCCGCCAGCTTAAATACATCTTTAACCAAATCGGCGCCGGTAATTCTTTTAATATTTTTTCCCATCGCCCAGGCCGCGAAAACCAAACCCACGCCGTCAGCCAAAGCTAAATCGGCCCGGTTAAGGATGTAATAGAATTCTTCGTCTTTGGCGGCGGCTAACAGCATCTCGGGATTAACGGTAACAACCAAATGCTTGCGGCCATCCTCTAATAATCCGCCGATTGTTTTTGCCGCATCGCCGGTTAACTTGGAAATGTTTACTCCCAAAATTTTAATCTTTTCCATAGGCCAAATAAAAGAATTTAGGCGTCCTAAAGCGTTTTTAGGCGGATAAAAGCGATAAAAAGGCTTTTTGATTTAATATTAGGCATATTTTCATTATAATACATCTTTTTATTTTTTTCAATTTTCCTTTCCAAATCCGGGTTTTTTTGCTAAATTATAGACAGGCAATCCAGGTTTATTTTTTGAAAATCTTGAGCCTTAAAATGATGAGAAAGGACGGGGCTTTTCTTGCGTCTTAAATGACGCGGGATAATATAGGAATTGACAGCCTAAAGAAACCTTTGATAATACTTGACATCGAGTTTAAAAATAGATATATTAATTAGCAGTCTAACTTAGAGAGTGCTAAAACAGTAAGCTTAATCAAAAATCTTAATTTCCGCGTAATAATAAATAGATTCGGATAAATTATAATAACTAACCAAATACTATGTTTGATAAATTTACCCACAAATCCCAGGAAGCCATAATAAGCGCCCAGACTATAGCCCAGGAAAACGGCCAGCAATATATTGAGGCTTTGCACCTGCTCTCCGCCCTCCTGGAGCAGACTGACAGCATTATTATCCCGATTTTAGAAAAGCTCCAAATTTCCGTCCAGGACGCAATCTCGGATGTTGACCGGGAATTGGACCGCCTGCCCAAAGTAAGGGTGGCCGGAAAAATCGGCATGGTCCAGGGAACTTCGGAAGTCGCGTTAGTTTTAGACCGGGCTAAAAAAGAAGCCGACCAGATAAAAGACGAATATATTTCGACCGAGCACTTATTTTTGTCTTTAATCGGCGTCAAGTCTTTAGCCCAGGATATTTTACTGCGCCACGGCATTGAATATGAAAAAGTATTGAAGGTTTTGTCCGAGCTTCGGGGGTCGGCGCGTATCAGCGACCCGGAGCCGGAATCGAAATTCCAGGTTTTGGAAAAATACACCAATAATTTAACTAAGCTCGCCCGCGAAAAAAAGCTTGATCCGGTAATCGGGCGCGATAACGAGATAAGGAGGATAATGCAGGTTCTGTCCCGGCGGACTAAAAATAACCCGGTTTTGATCGGCGAAGCCGGAACCGGAAAAACCGCGATTGTTGAAGGGCTGGCCCAGCGCATTGTCGAAGGCGATGTTCCGGAAACCATTAAGAACAAAGAAATTCTAAGCCTGGATTTAGGCTCGCTTTTGGCCGGATCGAAATTCCGGGGAGAATTTGAAGAGCGTTTAAAGGCGGTAATTAAAGAAGTGAAATCCCAGGAGGGCCGGGTAATCTTATTTATCGACGAACTGCATACTTTAGTCGGCGCCGGGGCCTCGGAAGGGGCGA
>JBAZUF010000008.1 GCA_041661505.1 Patescibacteria group bacterium
CGATCTCCGGGGAGAATTTGAAGAGCGTTTAAAGGCGGTAATTAAAGAAGTGAAATCCCAGGAGGGCCGGGTAATCTTATTTATCGACGAACTGCATACTTTAGTCGGCGCCGGGGCCTCGGAAGGGGCGATGGACGCTTCGAATATGCTGAAGCCGGCTTTGGCCCGCGGCGAAATTCGGACCATAGGCGCTACTACCACCAAAGAATACCAAAAATACATTGAGCGCGACGCGGCCTTGGAGCGGCGCTTCCAGCCGATTTATATTACGGAACCCAGCGTCGAAGACACGATTGCAATTTTAAGGGGCATCAAGGAAAAATACGAAATCCACCATGGCGTAAAAATTACTGATGACGCGATTATTTCCGCCGCCATTCTCTCCTCCCGCTACATTTCCGACCGATTTTTGCCGGACAAGGCCGTTGATTTGATTGATGAAGCCGCTTCGGCCCTGCGGATGGAAATCGATTCTTCTCCAGCCGAATTGGACAATTTGCACCGGGATATAAGGAGATTGGAAATTGAAAAAGCCGGATTGGCCCATGAAAAAAAAGCCGGGCAAAAAATAAAAGACATCAACCGGCAATTGCAGGAAATCCGCGAGCGCGCCAATCATTTGGAATTGGCCTGGAAAAATGAAAAAGAAATCATTTCCGGCATGCGGGCCATCAAGAAAGATATCGAAGATTTGCGGTCGCAGGCGGAAATTATCGAAAGAAAGGGCGATAACCTTACCCGGGTGGCCGAAATCCGCTATTCAAGGATTCCGGAAAAAGAAAACCAGCTAAAAGGGCTGGAAAATGATTTAGTGCAAATGCAAAAATCCGGACGCAGGCTTTTAAAAGAAGAAATCGACGACCAGGATATAGCGAAAATCATCTCGCGCTGGACCGGAATCCCGGCTTCCAAGATGCTGGAATCGGAAAAAGAAAAACTGACCAAAACCGAAGAGGAATTAAACGGAAGAGTGGTCGGCCAGGACGAAGCGATTAAAGTAATTGCTAATGCCCTGCGCCGGTCGCGGGCAGGCATCTCCGAAGAAAAACGGCCGATCGGATCATTCCTTTTTGTCGGGCCGACCGGAGTCGGAAAAACCGAGCTAGCTAAAGCCCTGGCCTCTTTCATGTTTAACGACGAAAACGCGCTTATCCGCGTCGATATGAGCGAATTCATGGAAAAGCATTCAGTGGCTAAATTTATCGGCTCGCCTCCGGGCTACGTCGGGTATGAAGAAGGCGGCCAGCTTACGGAAAAAATCCGCCGCCGGCCATATAGCGTAATATTATTCGACGAGATTGAAAAGGCTCATCCGGAAGTGTTCAATGTTTTGCTCCAAGTTTTGGATGACGGGCGCCTGACTGACGCCAAGGGCCGCATTGTTAATTTCAAAAATACGATTATTATCATGACCTCTAATTTGGGCAATGAAGTGATCAAGGAATATACTATCGGCTTTTCGGCCGACTCGGATGAGGCGGATATCGATAAATTTTCCAAAAGCCGCAACAAGGAAATGAAAGAAAAAATCGACCGCATTCTAAGGGATAACTTTAAATTGGAATTTTTAAACCGGATTGATGAAATAGTGATATTCAAAAGCCTGACCAAAGTAGACTTGATGCGGATTGTCGACCTGGAACTGGACAAGGTTGAAAAACGGCTGAAGAATAAATTGATTACCATAAAAGTCGGCAACAAGGTAAAAAAGATGCTGGCCGATAAGGGGTATGATTTGACTTTCGGCGCGCGTCCCCTAAAGCGCGTAATCCAAAACCAAATTTTAGACGAATTAGCTATGCAGATTATTGAAGGAAAAATCAAGGAGGGCGATAAGGTCAATATTGATCTGGGCGTCAAAAACGAAGTGACAGTCAACGTAAGATAGCGCTAGGCATTGCTTTAAAAAGCCAGATTCCAGGCTTAAACTCTGCATTAAAAAACATCCCGCTAAATTGGCGGGATGTTTTAATTATCATCATTCTAAATTGCGCTATAAAATCTATTTTAGTTCACGATTACTGTAGCCGAACCAGTCGGATCACCGTTTATTTTTGGCGTAAGCTCCGACACTTCGCCTTTAGCGGCCAGATCGATAAAATATACCTCGAAAGTTCCGGGCAATACATCGGAATCGGCGTCAACATAAACATCAAAAGTGATTTCTTCGCCGCTTTTAACGAGGGCGTTGCTCATGCCCAGGCGGTTAGCTCCGGCCACCGGCTTGCTAATATTTCCAATCTGGTAATTATCGCTTCTTTTAACAATCTTTAAATTAGAATAGCCCAGGCTATAGCTGAACCCGGCATCGCTCGTAACTATCGTAACATTTTTCAAAGACACATCCTCAACGCCTTCGTTGGCAACGCTAAAGGAGGCGACAAGATTTTTCTTTTGGCCGGCGGCCGCGCTGCCGCCGCTTTTGGCATCGATTTTAATTTGCGAGACGTCGAAGTAGACAGAGTAGCTTTGAATATTAATTCCCGAAACCGTAGCCGGAATGCCGGACGTATAGCCGGCGGCGGTGATTTGGTTTAGGGCCATCTGGGTTTCGGAAACCCTTAGATCGCTTACCGTGTCGGCAACTACTTTTAATTCATAACGGTTGCCGGCCCTTACCTTATAATTAAATCCGTTTATCTCAAAAGCCGCCCCGAACGGAGAGGCGATTACTTCCCCGACTCTCGCGCCGTTAATGTAAGCCCTTAAATTACTGAATCCGTTTTCATAGCTCACTAATCCCGAAGAGGCGCCCATGGCAAAAGTTATGCCGTTTATCGCAACGTCTTCGCCGGCTGAAGTCTCAATAATAAAGTTGGCGATCGTAATGCCTTTTTGCCCCTTGATATAAGTAAGCCCTTTTAATTCTTTATTGGGATAAACGTAAATAGCCGATTTAGACACAGTTAATTTCACTCCCGGCGCCTCGACCTCGTCCGAATAGATAAGGCCGTTCTCTCCGGAATAATTGATTTTAGACAAGATTGCCTGGTAATAATCTCCGGCGTTGGCGTATTGCGGAATATCGGTTATTAAGGTAACAACCAGGGTCTTTTTCGCTTCAATCGCGACCGGTATCAAACTGACAGCGGTTTTACCCGCGCTTAACTTACTGCCTTCAACCGATCCGTAAATTTCCCCGGTTTCGTAATTGGCTAGAAATACGGTTGAATCAAGGACCGGGGCCTTGGCGCTTTTAGTTAGCTCAAATTCCAAGCTTTGAAGGCTTATTTTTTTATTGTTATTTCTTATTTCAAAATTACCGATAATAACGCCTTTTTCTTTGGAAAAAATGTTTTTACTTGCCTTTAAATCCTTGGCTACAACACCAAGATATTCCCTTTTAATATTAAAGGTCTCGTCTTTGGCGGTTATTTCGGGGTTAATGGCATAATCAAGGCTTTTTCCGAATACCGAAGCGTCTATTACGTTAAAATTATAATTTTTACCTTCACCGTCAGCGATATCGGCTAAGACGGTAAAGGCGTCCTTGGAGTATTTTGATATTTCGTAATCGTCAAGAATGAAAGTTACGCTGGCGTTTGCGTCCATAGCGCCAGCCTGGGCGAGGATTTTGCCGTTTTTATTTTTGAGCTTAAAATTTTTAAGAGTTTCCGGCCTGGCAGTGCCTTTATTTTTTAGGATTATTTTTTTTATCACCAAGCTGTCGTTTTTTGAAGTTTCGGAAACCGTAAATTTTGCCACGACCTGTTCAGTCGCGCCGATAATTGCCTGGGAGTTATATCCGGCTAAGCTTTCTTCGGCGACAGTGGCTTTAGGAAGCAAAGTCCCGGCTTCAATAATATTGAATCTGCCGGACGCTAAAGGAAAATTTCCGGAGAATTTAACGTTCGAGCTGATATAGTCCGCGCTATTTACGGCAATCTGTAAAACATGCCCCTGATTTATTTTACCGCCGGCCAAATCAAAATATACTTTTAATTTAATAGTTTGCCCGGGGAGAATAAAGATACCGGAATCGGATAAATTAAAGCTTATTTTTCTTCCGTCCAGTGAATACGGATTATCATATTTAGTTCCGGCTTCGTTAGCCAGGTAAATATTCTTTATGTCTTCAGCCGAAGCCGCGCCTTTTAAGTCAAAAACGATTTTAGAGATTTTCACCTTTTCCTTTATGTTGGAAGTAAGGCCGAAGACTCCGACCAGATTATCTTTAGTATTAAAAATCACCACGCCGTCTTTAGGCGAACTGTTGTCTGGCGTTATGGTAAGTTTTTGAGGCTCCGGCGCCTTTTCTATTTCCGAAGAGGAATCTTTGGTAGAAGAAACATTATTTATCAATTCATCCAGGCTGACGGTTTTGTAGGAATTGAAGTCCAGATTGGTTACCGTTAATATGCCGTCCCAGTCAAACCCCAGGTAATTGAATTGCGCTTCGCTTTCTATTAGAGCCTTTTTCGATCCGTAAATATAATAAACTCCCGGACTGCCCGCGGTTTTTATCAAATTAGCGGCCGCGAAAGAATCAAGCTGTGATTGGCTGACGGTCTTGATATTGCCCCATTTATTGCCATAAGACAAAAACGCGGCGGCGCTGGTATAGGATTTTTTCAGCCCGCGCTTATGGTCAAGATAATAAACCGTAGTCCCGGTCTTTGTCTTGGCTTGCTTGACGTTCGTTCCTAGTCCGCCGGCAGACAGCGCGAAAGGCGCCGAAACGGCTAAGATAAAAGCCGCTGTAAAAACAACCGTGGCAATTTTTGCGCCGGTTAATAATAAGCCGCCGTAATCGCGAATAATTCGATTCTCGGCTAGGTTTGATATTTTTTTGGCTAAAATTGAATGTTTTTCCATAAGATACGATTCTTCACCTTAAACAGATAATTCTAGCATAAATGGTAGAGTTTGTCAACTCTATCAAAAAAACCTCATTCAGCGAGGTTTTCTTTCTAGTATGCGCAATTAATTGTGGACTTGGCGAGAATCCCTGCCTGCCGGCAGGCAGGAAACTCGCACTCCTAGAGACCGAGCGCAACAGCGAATTACTAATTTGGTGGACTTGGCGAGAATCGAACTCGCGTTCCTGCAATGCGAATGCAGTGTATTGCCACTATACGACAAGCCCTGATCTTACTGTCCTCTGGCCTAGCATGCCCAGCTCTTTTCACTCAATCCCATAATCTTTGCAGTACTTTTCGATCCGATCTAAAGCGGCGTTAATATCTTTTTCGCTTCTCGCGAAATTAAGGCGAAAATGCCCTTCCCCGGACGGTCCAAAAGCAAATCCCGGAACTGTCGCCACTTTAACTTTATCAAGCATATCACAGCAGAATTCCCAGGAGTCAACAACTTCGCGGCCCTTTTCATTTTTCACTTTTTTGGCATTCGGGAAAGCTTCGGTTATAATTCTCGGAAAAATATAATACGCGCCCCGGGGCGTAACATAACTGAAATATTTTTTTAGCTTATCAAACCTCGCGCAAATTAAATCCCGCCGCTTCTTAAACTCAACGTTAAAGTTAGTAATGTTGTCTTCGCACCCTTCCAGGGCGCCCATCGCGGCAAACTGCGAGATTACCGGCGCGCAGGTAACCAAACAGTCGTGGACTTTCAATATTTCTTTTACTACCTTGGCGTCCGAATGCAAAAACCCGATTCTCCAGCCGGTCATGGCGAAAAGTTTAGACAAGCTGAATACGCGGATTATTTTTTCCCTGATCTCGGGAATCTCCGCTAAAGAGAACAGCCGGTCGCCGCCCAAAAACTCCTTTTCAAAAACGAAATCCTTATATAATTCATCGGTGATGACAAAAATATTATGCTTTTTAACCAGCTCGGCCAATTCCAGAAGCTGTGATTTGGAAAATACTGTTCCGGTCGGATTGTTCGGGTTGGAAAAAAGTATGGCTTTGGTTGTCGGAGAAATCGCCTCTTCAATATTTTTTACTTCCAGGGTCCAGTCATCTTCGTGGAGCGGAACGTATTTGGGCCGGCAACCGGCTAAAACGATCACTTCCCGGTAAGAAGTATAAGCCGGCTCGGGAATGATAATTTCATCGCCCGGGCTGGTGATAGCCATGATCGTCGCGGTTAAGGCTTCAATCGCTCCAGCAGTAACAATAATCTCGGTTTCCCAGTCATAAAACATGTTTTCCTTTGCCAAATATATTTCGAAAAGCTCCCTTAATTCGGCTAATCCCGGCGCCAATGAATATCGGGACATCACTTCATTTTTCAATTCTTTTTCCACCCGCCTTTTAATAAATTGCGGGGTATCAAAACTCGGGACCCCTTGGGCCAAAGAAATCGTATCAGGATATTTGGAAGCTTTAAGCTCCATTTGTTTTATTACTGATAATCTTAAATCCTTAATCCTCTTAAACATAGCGTTTTATATTTATTTTATTGTAAACAATTAATTTATGAATCATCAATATTCCGGCTCTCTTGGCTCTATTCCCGATATCCTAGCACCAAACTCGAATTTTTGCTAATACCCTCGCTTCATGGTTCTAATTTTTTCAACTATATAGTTTAGCCAGTACCGATTGGTTAATTTATAATCCTGGGCGTGGAGGTAATTTTCCGGATACCCCCCGAATCCTTTCTTAAACAGCGTTAAGCCCTGCCAGGGATGATTGGGCGCGTCCGGCGGCGCAATCCCCCAAAAATTGTAGCCTGAAAGCCCCCGGCGCCGGGCCTCGCGAATCGCTTCCCATTGCAGGAGTTCTGAAGCGGTAATGCCCGAACTCCCCATCCGGATTGAAGCGCCGTGATGATAAAAAGCCATCTTCCCCGCAAAAATTATTACGGCCGCCG
Organism: Patescibacteria group bacterium; assembly: GCA_041661505.1. NCBI lineage: Bacteria > Patescibacteria group bacterium. The sequence goes on from JBAZUF010000008.1 coordinate 6,781, forward strand.
AAATTATTTTTTCCTGGTAGTAGGCAAAAAACATCAAAGCCTTATTGTTCTTTTCGAAAATCTCAAACTCTCTCATTATATAATTTTCCGAAAAAGGGACGAATTTCTGCCGCTGGGCCGTTTCCAGATACATGCCGTAAAAAAGCTTAACATCTTTAGAATCGCGCGAAGTGGCAATTCTTACCCCGTCTTTTTGGGCTTTGCGGATTGAATAGCGGGTGCGCTTTTTCATGCCGGCTAAAACGCTTTCTTCACTCCCCTCAATATCCAGTATCCAGGCATTTTCCGGGTGCATCATATGAATCGGAGCGTTTCGGTATCCGTATTTAAAAAACAAGCCTCCCATCTCTTTCGACGCCGGCGCGAGCGAACTTACGCGGATAAAAGAAACTTTTTCCTTTTTGCCAAGCTCTTTTAAATACCCGTCCAATGCGCGAAATTCCTCTTCGTTTTTCCAGCCGACTGACGGGCCGTGAGGACAAAAAAGAAAAGCCCCGCGACGGGCGGAAATTTTATAGACCAATGCAGTTCCCCGCAGTTTTTCTTTTAATGGCTTTACGCTTGGCGCTTCTATATCTTCGTTCACTTTTCCTCCGGCAATGGCCCCGCTCATCCTTTCGCTTCCGTAAACCCCGAGGCGCGTAATCTTATAGCCCATCATTTCCTGCGCCCTTCCCCACTCCCAGGTTTGTAAAAACGTGTGGGGAGAAAAATTATCCTCGAATTCCTGCCATTCTTTTTCGTTTTCGATCTCTCTTATTTCCAGGGCCATATCAATTATTTTTCCAAAAATGAATTTACCAGCTTAGCTATCTTATCGGCTTGGCTTTTATCAACGCCGCGCCCGGTCGGCAAGTTTACGATTCTTTCGGCCATTCGCTCCGCGCGGGGGCAGCTGCCTTTTATATAACCGGTTTCCGCCAGCACAGAATCCCGCGGGGCGATGACCGAATTATACCAGTCTCCCAAAAGGATGTTTTTATTTTTCGCCGCGCGCATTAATTCTTTGGGATTGTCAAGGAGGATCGGATACCTTAAAAAAATACATTCGTCCGTCCCTCTGGCCGGCTTTCCGGAAACTATAGCCAGCTTAAGGCTATAATAGCCGGCGATTTTTTTTCTCTTTTCATTTATCTTATCAACTTCTTTTAATTGATTCAAGAGTATGGCAGAAAGCGCGTTTGGCAGGGCGCGGCCGAAAGCCTGGTCTTTCTTCCCGGCTTTCTCTTCCGGGGTAATGATTTTATTTATGACATTCAATTTTTTTGCCAAAGCCAGAATAGCTTTACCGATTATTATTCCGTAAAGCGCCTTGCCTATGTAAAAAACCGGGTAATGCAAAAGGTGCTGGATTATTATTTTCCCAGGCATCGGTTTTAATCCGGCTTGGCAGTCTTTTAGCGCTTCTCCCAGGTTATCGTTATTAGTAATCAATGCTCCGCCCCGGATGCAGGATAGAATTTTGTCGCTTCCAAAGCTAAACATGCCGATATCGCCGAAAGTACCGGTTAATTTCCCGTCATGTTTTGCTCCGAAAGAATGGGCGCAATCTTCGATAATTTTTAGGCCATGCTTTTTGGCCAATCTCATGATTAATTCCAGGTCAGCGGGCAGTCCATAGGTGTGCTGAACAATCACCGCCTTTACCTTATCCGTAATTTTTTTTTCCAGTTCGCGCGCGTCCATATTAAAATCATCCGCGATATCAACATACACTGGCTGGGCGCCCGTCCATCTTATCGCGTTTACCACGACAACACAGGTGTAGGCTTGTACTATAACTTCGTCGCCTTCTTTTATTCCCAAAGCTTTTAAGGCAAAATACAGGGCTGTCCGTCCGCTGTCAAAAGTATAGGCGCTTTTAAAGCCAAAATATTTTTTCAGTTCATCTTCCGCCTTCCGGGGATTATCGCCTCTTGATAAACTTCTCCACTTCCACGGAAACAAAAGCCAGCTTAAGGCTATAAGCGTGTCTCTTCCGGTTAAGTTGGGCGAAAATCCGGTGAATATCATAAAATCGCGGGTTTCTTCTATTTATAAATCCTTCTGGCCGCTACAATACCCCTGATAGCGGCTGCTAAGTTTTCCAGTTTCTCACCTAAATCTTTATCAGGAATATTTTCAAGTTTACCGCTTTTAATTAACGGGCTAAGCGCGAAAATATGGATATAAACCGAATAAAGTAAATGGTCAATTTCAGTTCTTCCGCCAGCTTTTTCTCTTATCTCTGAAATTTTCTCTCCCAATTTATCAATATTAATCCTATTGACAAATAGATTTCGAAACTTTTTAAATTCTTCTTCCGGATCATCCAAATCTTGCATAAGATCTAAAGCATTGGCGATTTCTTCAAACGCATCCATTAATTTTACAAATTTCACTTCTATTTTTTCGCTTTCAGGCTGGGCGCCTTCCTTTTGCCTAAACGGAAGCACTTTTCGCGTATTATCAGGAAATTTTTCATTGGCCATATTTTTTGCTCATTTATTATTAATAATTATGTAATAAAAATATTTTTACTCTGGACTGATTTTTCCCCTTTATTGGACTTTATCAAAGGATTTTGCAAAATGCCTGCTCTAAAGTTCAGGGCGCCAATCGTAAAGCTTAAATCGCAGCCTTTTGACATGATCATCCGGTCGCTTCCGATTTTTCCAAAGCCGCCGAACTTTTTCGTCCGTCCTAGTTTTCTAAGCTGTTCGGTCGCCGGATCAACCGGAAGCCAGGTTCCGTCGGGGAGCATAGATTCGGCCCAGGCGTGCATGGCGTTATTTTCATACCCGGCCCAGAATCCGGATACAATCCTCGACGGAATACCCGACGCGATAGCCAAAGAAGTATAAAGCGACGCAAACCCGCCGCAGTCCGTTTCCGGATTGGCAATGGCGTTAAGATCAGAATACAGCCCTTCAATTGGCCGGCCGTATTTTAAATTGCCAGCCACGTATCCGTTTATGGCTTTCAGTATTTTTATCACATCCCCTTCCTGGCCGGTTATTTTTTTTGCCAGCGCTTTGATTCTTCCGCCATCCGGATGGATAAAATTATTCGCCCGGCAATACAGCTTATAGTTTTCGTCCTTCTTGTAATTATCAACGTTATGTTCTTTATCCTGGATTCCTAAACTTGGATTTGCGCTTACAGTAAATTTTTCTTTAATTTCGATTTCTTCGTTTTTCTTCATTACCAGCTTCCAGGCCGCGTAGTTATTGCCGTAAGCGCTTTCAGCTCCGGTTATGGCTGGCGGGACGTTAAATTCCGGCGCATTAGCTATTTTCTGGCCGCCGATGGCTTCCGGAACCGGTAAAACTACGACCAGCTCATTGTTATCCTCCAGGCTTTTTATCTTGACCGAAAATTCCGCGTTAAAAGTCTGCGGCTTTAAATAAAACGGCTGGCCGAGTTTTTCTTTTAAGGATAAAATTGTATTGGCAATAATTTTTTTCATGGCTTTGCCGGCGTAGAGCCTTCTGTTTTTATAGCCGGCGCGGTTTTTCGCGGCTTTATTTTCCGCCTCACCTTCGGCGCCGCCGCTACTTTATCAATTGGCTCTATTTTATATAAAGTAAAATCTTTGGTGATTTTTTTAATTTCTTTCATCTTCAAATTGGCTTTTCCTAAAATCCCGTTGTTTAAATATTCTACCGCTTCCGGCTTATAGGAGAAATTATAATAGTAGAGGGGCAGATAATCGGCGATATGCGCGTATTCGGTAATCATATTCGGATCGTCAAACTGCCCCATTACTACTTTCCGCTCCGGAAAAAAAATCTTATCGTGATAACGGGTGATGATTACGGCGTTATTTTCCGTTAACCCCAAAACCTGGGCATATTCGATTCGGGAAACGAGCCCTTTATAATAGGTCGGGACTAAGCCCTCTTCAGAACCGAACAAAATAAAATTGGCGTATAGGCTTGTAAAAAAAACAACGGCCAGCCCGGTTAATAAACTTCTAAACAGGGAAAATAACCTTTTTGTTCCGCCCAAGCCAGTCTTAAATATATTTGCTTTTTCCAGCCAATCGATTAAAAGTTTAGGCGCGTCAATAAGTTTGAAGAAAAGATAAGATACGAACGGAATGGCGCCGAGATAGACTGGAAGCCAATAGCGGGTGTAGGAATTGCCGATAGTCGCGGCTTGGCGGTCGGGATTGTCGTAAAACTCCCAACTGCCATAGTAAACGATCAAAACGGCCGATAAGAACAGGTAGCCGAGAAGATAAAGGATATGCTTCTTTTTAATTTTTCTGAAGTGTAAAAGAAACAAAAGCATGCCGGCCAAAGACGGCCAAAAAAGCCAGGGAAACATTTTCACGTAATACAAATTAAAAATTTTTAATGAGCGCGGCACATTCAAGCCAAAACTAAAAACAGCCCTTTTTATTTCGCCAGCCAGCCCTCTCGCCTTTACGGCCGAACCTTTAGCCAGATCAGGAACGCTTTTAGCCAGCTCTTGGCCGGACATCGCTACGGTTTGGATTGACTGGTTCATTTCCGGATAACCGCCCCGGATTGGCGAAGAATAAAGTATATAATTATTGAATAGCATCGGGGAAAGCGCCAAGCCGAAGAAGCAGATCCAAATAACTAGCCGCGGAATTCCGAACCGCCAAAAATTAAAAATCCAAATCATTCCGAAAAGCGGACCCAGCCATAAAAGCTCTGAACTTCTGGCCGTAACCGCTAAACCGATAAAAAGCCCGCCCAAACCAGCTAAGAGCAAATCCTTAATACGGGCGGAGTCTAGCTTTAAAAATTTCTCTCTTAATTTGGCGCCGGCTTTTTCATGGCTATTATTATTCTTATTTTCTTTTTCCTCCTTTTTCGGAACGGATTTCAGCGTATAGTAAAGGCCGATGATTAGAAATACGGTAAACAAAACGTTATGGAACATGCTCCTGGCCGAGTAATAAAAATAAACCGGGAAAACCGCCAGTAAAAACGCGGAAAAAATTGCCGTCCGCCGGGAAAAAAACATTTTCAAGAACAAATAAAAATAAATTATTCCTATGGCGGCGAAAATCGGCGTTAAGTAGCCGATAACTTTCCAGGTTGTAAAGCTGGCGATTTTGCCGTAAACTAAAGGCAAACCAAGGAAACTTACCGGCTTCAGAAATCCAAAATCGCTTCTAAAGCTCCGGGGGTGGATTATGTCCTTGGCGTATAAATTGTATTTTTCAAAAATGCTAAACTCTCCATTCTGGGCGTAGAGCTTGGAAAAAAAATAATTAGCAGTCTCGTCCGGCGAAGACCATTTTACAAATCCGCCTTTTTGCGACAAATAGATATAAGAACTGGCGCAAGCAAAAAAAACTACTGCTAAAACCGCCAGGATTAGCATAATTGTCCTTGTTTTCATACTGGTAATATTCTAGCAATTTTTCCTAATTTTAGCAAATCTTTATGGTTTTTATTTTTTTAAAGCTTTTCTCCATTCTGTCGCTCTCCGGGGGGCTGGTTTACTATTTTTACCGCCTGAATAGCATCGGCCTTTTTTTGTCGATCGCTATAACCGCGTTATTAAGCCTCGTGCTGATTCCCTATTTTAAAATTTCCAGAACCGGTAGAACTTCAGGGAATACGCCGTTTTGGAAAAGGCCGTCGGCGATTTTTGTTTTTTTAAGCTTGGCTTATTTAATCTTCACCGTTCTGGCCTTTTATACGCTTTTTTTTAGCGCGACGGCCAAAGCGATAATTTCTCCCTGGCAGGTAATTCCGGTCTGGTTCTTTCTTCTATACTTTACCGCGTCTTTTCTGCTTTTCTTTATTTCTCACGCGGGGAAAAGCCGCTTTGAAAAAAACCTTTTGCGCGTTTTTATTCCCCTCCACTATTTCTTATCTTTTTCCGCGGCCCTTTTCGTCTATAAAATCGGCTACGGCTTTGATCCCTTTATCCATGAATCCGCGATGAAAGTAATTGACGCCAAAGGATTGATAGAACCAAAAACTTTTTACTATTCCGGATTTTACGGGCTCGCCATTATTTTACATAAAATACTTTTTATTCCGCTTGCCTGGCTGAATAAATTTTTAGTTCCTGTTTTAGGCGCCTTTTTAATCCCGCCGATTATGGCGCGCGTCTTTAAATCGCTTGGCTGGGACGAGTTTTCCGCGAGCGCCTTGGCTATTGTATTACTTATTTTTCCCTTCTCCTTCTTAATTATGACCACCCCGCAGAACTTGGCCTTTTTACTCGTTTTCATCATTATCGCCTTGAGCCTGGCGGCCAAAAAAATGAAAGAATATGTTTTTTTATTTTTAATGGCGCTGGCGATTTTTACAATCCATCCTTTAGCCGGCATCCCCGCTATTCTCTTCTCCCTTCTTCTTTTAATTTACTACAACGACCATGAGCCCGGCCTGGCGAGCGCCTTTTCTTCTCCAGCGTTAAAAAAATTAGCTTTCCTTAAAAAATACCTGTATTTCGGCTATTACGCTTTATGCTCTACTGCCCTGCCTTTGGCTTTTTATATTTTTGAAAAAGGAAACGGCGAACCGCGCCAGTCCCCTGCTGAAAGCTTTCCGGGCTTTTCCAGCCTTATCCAAAGCTTAAAAATAATTTTACCGAACAAAGAAAACTTATTCCTGAATTTCTCCTATTTAATCCAGTCAAACGGAATAAAAATAATTTTAATTCTTGCCCTAATAGGCATTATCATTGCCCTAAAAAGCAACTGGAAAAAATACAAAATCTACGCCTATTCTTCCCTGGCTTTTTTTGTCTCCTATTTTTTAACCGAAGGGCTGTCTTTCAGTTATTTGATAAATTACGAACGGTCGGCTTATTCGGACCGAATTTTATTCTTAGCCTTATTATTCCTTTTCCCTTTTATTTTGCTTGTTTTAAAATGGTATCTGGAAAAATTGTTTATCCAAAAAGGATTAATCCTTTTTTCCAGCGGCGCGCTTTTAGCCGTTCTCATGACCGCCTCCTTATACATTTCTTATCCCCGCTATGACGCTTATTTTAATTCACGCGGGCTTTCCACCGGAAATTTCGATATTGAGGCCGTGCGATGGATGGAAGAAGACGCGGGCGGGGAGTACATCGCTCTTGCCAACCAGCAAGTTTCAGCCGCGGCGTTACATGAATTCGGCTTTAAGCATTATTTAAAAGCCAAAACCGGCGAGGAAATTTTTAATTACCCGATTCCGACCGGCGGGCCGCTTTACCAGTATTATCTGGCCATGGTCTATGATAAGCCAACGCGAACCAGGATGGAAAAAGCCATGAATTTAACCAGCGCGAAAACCGGCTATTTTGTCTTAAACAAATACTGGTTTCAATACCCGAAAATTTTAGAAGAGGCCAAGCTTTCCGCCAGCTCATGGAAGAGTTTTGGCGACGGCGAAGTAGTGGTGTTTAAATATATAGTGGAGTGATAATAATCGAGTTAAACTTATTAAATTGCGCGGTTTAAAAAATCCGGTTATTCCCGGATTTTTTACTGGCAATTATTTTAAAAGGATATAACAACTATTTCTTTTCTAAACACACCCGGATGAATTCGACGAATAAAGGATGCGGGTCGAGCGGGCGGGAAATGTATTCGGGATGGAACTGGGTGCCGATAAAAAACGGATGGTCTTTTATTTCAACCGCTTCGACGATCAGTCCGTCCGGCGAAGTTCCGGCAATGGTCAAACCCATCTTTTGCATTTCTTCGCGGTATTTATTATTGAATTCGTAGCGGTGGCGATGGCGCTCGGATACGATCATATCTTTTCCAGCCTTCCAGCCGGCTTTTTTATCCGCCGGAGCCTTGGCGTAGGCGGACTCAAGATGCGTGCCGGGCACGATTTTGCACGGCCAGCCGCCTAAGCGGATAGTCCCGCCGTACTGCTTTTTGGCAATTAATTCTTTTTGCTCGGGCATAATATGGATTACCGGATTAGTTGTTTTTGGATTGACCTCTTCCGAATTGGCATCCTTATAGCCTAAAACATTTCTCGCGAATTCGATTACCGCCATCTGCATGCCGTAGCATAAACCGAAATACGGCACTTTATTCTTCCGGCAATATTCAATCGTGGCGATTTTTCCTTCCGCTCCTCTTGATCCCCAGCCTTGGGGAACGATTATTCCGTCAAACTGTTTTAAAGCGCCAGTGCCGTTCTTTTCGATGTCAGCCGTATTAACCCAGCAAAATACCGGCGTGCAGTTATTGGCGGTGCAGGCATGTTTAACCGCTTCAATCACGGATATGTAAGAATCAGACAAGCAAAAATCTCCGGTAGCGAAATATTTGCCAACCACGCCGATTTTTACCGGCCGTTTCGCGGCTTTGTACTTATTAACCATTGCCGCCCACTCTTTTAAGTCCTTGTGCCTGGCTTTCAGGCCGAATTTTTCCAATATCCGCTCGCCCAAGCCTTCTTTTTCAAAATTAATCGGTATTTCGTAAATTGACTTTACGTCCGGCGCCGACACTACGTCGTCTTTGGAAATATTGCAAAAAATTCCGAGTTTTTCCCGGCGCTTTTCGTCTAAAGGACGGGCCGCCCGGGCGATTATGAAGTCTGGCTGGATGCCGGCCGAATTCAGCGTCCTGACCGCGTATTGAGTCGGCTTAGTCTTCATCTCCCCGATCATCTCCGGAATAGGAAGATAGCTTACGATAGCGAACAAAACATCTTTTGGGCTTTCCAATTTCATCATTCTGGCCGCTTCTAAAAACAGCAAAACCTGGTATTCGCCTACCGTACCGCCGAATTCAATTACCACGATTTCCGCCTTATCGGTTTTTCCCGCCAATTTGATTCTCCTAATAATTTCGTTCGGAATATCCGGCACTACTTCAACATCCTCGCCGCCATATTCAAGGTTCCGCTCTTTTCTTATCACCTCCTGATAAACCTGGCCGGTAGTGATGTAATTCACCCGAGTAACCGGATTGCCGGTGAACCGCTCGTAATTTCCTAAATCCTGGTCGGCCTCAACGCCGTCCTCCCCGACAAAAACCTCGCCGTGCTCGGTCGGGCGGATTGTCCCGGCGTCAATATTAATGTACATGTCGCACTTAATGTTCGACACCGCGTAGCCTTTGGATTTTAAAATATTCGCGATTGAGGCGGCCGCCACGCCCTTGCCGACTGATGACATCACTCCGCCGACGACAAAAATGTACTTGGTTGAGATCTTCTTTTTTCCTTTTGGATTGGCCATATAGTTCTAATATAGCTTATTGGAACCGATATATCAAGCGAAGCTATTTTTTAACCTCGTTTTTTACCTCGCTTTTTTTCGGATCATATTTTTCCTTGCCGGTAAGAATATTGACGGCTTTGTCCATCTGGGGGTCTTTTCCTTTATCAAAATCTTCTGGCTTCAGTTCTGCAATTATATCCGGAGTTATCCCCTTTTCGGTTATATTATTGCCTTTAGGAGTATACCATTTGGCAACGGTGATTTTCACCGATGATCCGTCCGACAAATTCTCCAGGGTTTGGACCGAGCCTTTGCCAAAGGTCTGATGGCCGATAATAACGCCCTCTCCCGCATCCTGCAACGCTCCGGCCACGATCTCCGAAGCCGACGCCGAACCTTGGTTCACTAAAACCATGGTGGGATAATCTTTTAACCGCGCCCGTCCGCGGGACAAATAATCGTTCTTTTTTTCATCGGAAAATTTCTCGGTTACTACAATCCCGCCGTCAACCCACTTTGAAGCCATCTCTATAGCCGTATCAAGGTAGCCGCCGGGGTTATTCCTTAAGTCTAAAATAATTCCTTTGGGATTTTTTTCTACTGCCTCGGTCACTGCCTTATCGAACAAGCCCTGCGTGTCATCATTAAAATTGGTTACCGTAATTACAAAAATCCCGGATTCGTTCATTTTTGTATTTACGCTTTTTACCGTTATCTTGTCCCTTTTTACCTTATAGTCTTTTGTTTCCTTAAAGCCCTCGCGGTAAATCGTCAAGGTTACTTCCGTCCCTTTGGGGCCGCGGATTTTATTTACCGCCTCATCAACAGTAAAGCCGGCGGTTGATTTTCCGTCAATGGCATAAATTTTATCCCCGGCTTTTAAGCCCATTTTTTCCGCCGGCATGTCCGGCAAGGGGGCAATAATCGTTATCGTATCGTCTTTCATCCCGATTTCCGCGCCGATTCCTTCAAAAGTTCCGGCTAAATCATTGGAAAAATCAAGAGAAATTTTCGGATCCATAAAAACCGTATACGGATCGCCGGCCGCGGAAACCAATCCCCGAAGAGAGCCGTAAAACAATGTTTTGTCGTTTAATTTATCCTTATCGACGTACTGCTCATGCAGTAAATCCCAAACTTTCCAGTACAAATTAAAATCGACGTCCTGGGTTAATTTTCCCGAATCGCCTGAATATTTGCCGGTTAGCTTCCCTAAGAATACCACTTCCTTTTTAGCCAGCTCTTTTAAAACCTCATTTTTCTGGGAAAAATAGGCGCCGGCCCCGAAAGAGGCCGCAAGCAGTATAACGGACAATAAACCAATGCTTATTCTTTTGAATATTTTTCTTCGCGGCTTTGTTTCTTCCATGCTATTAATCCCCTAAATTAAAATAAACGGCAAAAAAGCGTTTTGCCCGAATACCAGTTCGTTAATGTTTCCGATAATATAGTATATAATATCAAAATATAAGATTCGCGTCAAAGTAATCGCGATGCATTAACGGCTTAAACGCGTTAGTTTGAAATATTCGCCAAAAATCGCCTTTACTATTCGCCGCTAACAGCCTCGTAAAGCTTTTTAGCCTGGCCTTTGGCGCTATATTCTTCTAAAACTCTTAACCGGGCTTTTTCACCCATAGCTTCGCGGAGGGCCTTGTTATTAACAAGGCTTACTATCGCCCGGACAATATCATCTTTATCATCCGGATTAACCAAAAGCCCGTTTACCTGATCGGAAACCGCGTCGCGCACCCCTCCCGAATCGCCGGCAATTACCGGCTTGCCGGCCAGATTAGCTTCAAGGTAAACAATGCCAAACCCCTCGACGTCGCCGTTAATTTTTCGGGACGGCATGACAAAAATGTCGCAGGCGGAAAGCCAGGCCCATTTTTCTTTATCATCCGGCTTGCCGATAAAGATCACCTTTTTTTTCACCTCCTCGGGCAGAGCCTGCCATTTTTCTTTTAAATATTCCTCGTCCGGGCCGATGCCGCCTACTACGTAAACCGCCTGGGGCGCGGCCTTCAGTATTTCAGGCATAGACTCAATCACGTAATCAAATCCTTTGCGCTTGACCAGCCGGCTGATGCTTAATAACACGATTTTATTTTTTAAGCCCTGCCGCGTTTTTAATTTATCCGATAATCCTTTGTCGATTTTTATTTTCCCGTCCACTCCCGGATTTATGATTACGATTTTTTTCGCAATCTTTTCGCCGAGCTCTTCGGCTAAAAGTCCGGCCACATAGCTATTGGCGCAAATTATTTTTTCAGCCCGGTAAAAAATCTTTTGGACCACCCAGGATTTTCTCTCGGTCTTGAAGGCGCAAAGGTAATCCATGCCATGGAGGACAATCGAATATTTTATCCCGGCCAGCCGGTTAACGATAAAAGCCGCTATGCCCAGGGGCAAGACGTGGCCGACCAATATATGGTTGATTTTATTTTTGTTCACGCTCACCCAAAGCCGCCAGATTGACGGCAGCCACTTATAGCGCGGCAAGCGGCTGGACACTAATTTTCCGTCGTTATTGTCCAAAACGAAAATCTCCCTGCCCTCGGGCCAGTTTTTTGCCATGTCCTCGTAATATTTTCCGACCCCGCCTTTAAACGGCGGATATTCCAAAGTAAATATAAGAAAACGCATAATTGGATTTAGTTATAAATTTTCCACCGCTTCTTCCTGAATCTGCGGCTTTTTCTTAAATGATTCAACGATACTCATAACATCCTCTTTTTTATACCCGCCCAGAAGGAATAAAACTATAAAATAAATTACGCCTCCGATGCCGGCGGTAACAAAAACGTTGATGTAATTTTTTAAATATAAAACTGATAAAGCCATAACTATAGCCGAGGCTGTTACTTTTATAAATATCAGTAAATTTTTCCTCAATCGATAGTCGATAATTTTTCTTACGAGAATCATGCCTAGCGCGACCTGCAATACTCCGCAAACCGAAGAGGTGATGCTCGCCCCGACCGCGCCGAGCCGGGGAATTAGCATTATATTCAAAGCGGCGCTCGATAGCGCCACCGCGCCCATGATATAAGAATTTTGCTTCTGCCGGTCGCAGGCGTTTAATAATGAGCCGATGGGAAAATTGACAAAGGTGAATAACAACTGGGCGATGGTAATTTGCAATGGCAGTATAGCTTCGGAAAAGCCGGACTTAAAAACCAAAACAACCTTATCGGCAATCATGATTATCCCGACGCTAATCGGTATGGATATGATAATTAAATAATTCATCGCCCGCTCGAAAGTAACGGACAATTGGCTTTTATTTTTCAGCCAGTACAAGGAAAGGGCCGGATAAAGCGAGGCGGCAAAGGCCATGGGCAGGAACTGCAGGGCAATAATGATTTTAAAAGCAACCTGATAAAGGCCTACTTCGCGGTCGCCGGCCAAAAGCGACAATAATACGGAGTCAAGAAAAGTATAAACCCGGTTTAAGACGCCGTACATGGCAAAGGCGATGGAGATGCCTAAAATGTATTTTATCCGCGGATAATCCCAAACAGGCGCTATTTTAATCTTCCACTTTACCCCGACCAGATACATGGAATAAAAAAAGTTAAATACGCTCGCGGCGATAAGAGGCAGAAACATCCATCTTAGCCCCAAGCCCATTTTCACGAGCGCCGCGCCGATTATAATAACCAAAAGCTGAAAAATAATCGAACCGACGCTCTCATAGCTTAAATTATGGAAGCCGCGGATGGTGGAAAAAAACGACAGGGTGAATGAATCAAGCGCCATGCAGATCATTGATACGTAAACAAGGAATTTCGTAACGTCGGGATAGCCCAAGGCGTTAATTAAAACTCCGACCATGATGAACGATACAACGGTCAAGGGGATCTTCATGGCCAGAATGCTTCCTAGAAATTTATCAGCTGTTTTATTGTCTTTCGCCACTTCGCGGATTAGCACTCCGGCAAACCCAAGGTCGATAATAATAGAAAAAATCGTAGTGAATGATATGGCAAAATAGTATTTGCCCAAATCTTCGGGGCCTAAGTAGCGCGCGAGAATTATAAAGTAGCTAAAAGAAATCACCTTTTGCAAAACCAAGGCAACGGTAAAATACGAAGTGTTTTTGGCGATATTGGCGACTTTAGCCGGCATAATTAAATAAAATAAAGGGGCAATTCATCCCTTATTACATTATACTACAAGCCGTTAAAATGCAAAAATAAAAAATGCCCGCTCTTCTGGCAGGCACTTTTTGATATATAAACAGAATAGACGATTAACGCTTTGACCACTGCGGTGACATGTTCGCTGTTTTTAGTTTTGTACCTTAAGTATACCAAATAATTAAGGCCGTGTCAAACTGCTCTCCATTTTATTTCTGTAAATTTCTTCTACTTCCTTGTTACTGACGCCCATATAAAACATTGTGGTATTTAATTTAGCATGCCCAAGCATTATTTGTAAGTGCCTGGGGTGGATCTGATTTTCCACTGCCTTATGACCAAAGCCATGCCGGAATGAATGCGCGGTTATCTTTTTTTTGATTCCTAAGTTTTTTCGGACTTTCCGGATCATCTTTTGAACATTACTTTTACAGCTGGGTTTTCCGATCTTCGTCCGGGCCAGGCTAATAAATAAGGCGTTACTTTGAAAGTTGGCTTTTTCCATATATTTTTCCCGGACCTCCAGCCAATTTTTAAGAAGCCGGTTAGTTTCGTCGTCCCAATAAATTTCCCGGAAGTGGTTAGTCCGTTTAAATGTCCGGGCCGTGGCCTTTTTATCATCCAAATCAATTTGCCCGATTTCCATGGCAAGCATTTCTCCTAACCTTAAGCCGGTGGCCGCTAAAAAGGCAATAATAGTTTTATCGCGCAATTGCTCGGAATAAAATTCATCAAAATAATTAAGGATTAAATCAAGCTCTTGTTTTACAACGTATGGATAATGCTCTTTGTCGTTATCTTTCGGGACCGGAATATAGCTGTCGTCAAATTTTACTAATTCCTGCCGGTAAAGCCAGCGCCAAAATGTTCTAAGCGCGCAAATATAATGTCCGGAAGTGCTACGTTTAACGCCGCGATCATCCCTTAAATAGCTGGCGTAATCAACGAAATCGTTTTCTTTGAATTTTAAAATATCTTTTTCCACTCCGTCGCACCAATCAAGATAAACTTTTAAGCCCCATTTGTAGGAAGAAACTGTATCGAGCGAATGCCCAATACGAAGCCAGTTTAAAAACTGGATATAAAGTTCTAAATTTTTATTCATAACATCACAAGAAAATGGCGACAAGCGGCCATTCATGTTATAATTTAAATAACCAATTTTGGAAGCTAGTACCTTCCTGGTTGGCCAGGGGGATCCTCACAAGGGGTCTCCCGTTAGTTAACTGAGCAATTTACGATACCTTTAAATATAAGTCAATGGGCCTATTGACAAGCCTGGCCGGGCAATATTATACTGTTAACAAATACAAGTGCTTCAAAATAAAATCAAAAGAGGGTTGACATATCTTTTGTCTTAATATATATTTAAGAGTCCTATGCTTAAATAAAAAAGCGCCTTATGCTATAAAGACGTTTTTTTGTCCCTCAAAATAAGATCCGCTAGTAGCGAAGGGTAATTTTCAAAATATTTGTGACCGGGCAGGGCTATGATCCCTGAATGCAAATTTAGCAGATTTGCGTGATGTCCAATTTCACTACCCGGCCATTTTACCCTCCGCTGCCAGCGGATTTTTTTTATACAAAAAACTTGTACCAAAACCTCCAGCGTAGGCGAGCAAACCCTTTAGTTTGTTTTGCCTTGCGGCGTTGATCCTTTTAGAACCTACGCCAGAAGTTTCGACACAAGTTTATGTGCCGGGAAAGCTCTTTGAGGGGGATCAGCCCTATTTGTTAATATGCTTAAGTAAGCTTACCAAACTGCTCTATTCCCTGTCAAGGACGGGCTATTGAATTATTCCTTGGTTTATGGTAGAGTCTGGATAAATTAAGAAAATTGCCATGGCAATAAACAAAGACACAATTTTTAAAATTCTTTTGGGTAAAAAAAACGGGCTTCACGTTGATGAAATATCCGATGAATTTATTACCCGCGGTTTAGATGAAGAATTAGGCAAAGATGATCTCAAAAAAAATATCAACCGCATTTTAATCGGCGACGTTAAAAGAAAAAAGGGATCAGTTTTTAAAAAAGTACCAAACGGCAAGGGCGGCTACAAGAAAGGCTTTTACAAAATTATCGCCGAAAAAAAGCCTAAAGGAACGCCAACCCCCGGAGATATTATCTTACCTCCTACTAATTGCCTTTTTACCGGTAGAGCTGGAGAACACGCGGTGCTGAGCGAACTGTTATTTAGAGAATTCAACGCTTCAATAATGGCCGTTGATCAGGGAATTGATATTGTCGCTTCCAAGGGAAAAGATTTTTATTACATCCAAATAAAAACTGCAAATTTTCGAAACGGAAGTTTTTATGCGACTGTAGATAAAAAGCAATTTGAACGATATAATTTTAAAGACACTTTTTATATTTTGGTTTTAAGATACTTGGTAAAAAATGAAAAGCAGCCGAGAACCGGTTTTATTGTTTTTAAGAGCTCAGATTTGGAAGTATTTAAAAATAAGGGGGTTATTGGCAACGCTGAAAACCTGAATATTAGTATTAAGATTTGCGATGGGAAGATTGTCTTAAATAACCGAGAAGATATTACCCTTTATTTTAATTTTTTTGATTATATTAAGTAATTTTTATGACTACTTTTAAAAATAAAATGAAAGATTTTTTAAGATATTCTGAAATACCTAAAGTGTTATTAGCAATTTTCACTTTTATAGGGCTTTTTGTATTTTTAGTTTATCCGGATTCTTTCTTTTCATTTATTATTGGATATTCTTTTTTGCCTTTTTTTATTTTATTTGTAATATATCTTTTTTTTACGCTTTTTTTATATATATTTCATCTGATAGGACTGATAAAAAAATAATTTATTTTTGATTAGGAAATTTTGTTAAAGGTGGTAACTTGGGAAGTTTAGGTATTTTTGGCAACCCGGGCAGGGTTGTTTTTTTATTGACACCTTCAAAATATTCTTTTGCCTCAGGTGTAGCATATTTTCCAAATAATCCAGTCCGTACCTTGTTGGCTGGGCTTTTTTTTATGCTATAAAGACTGGTTTTTCCCGACTTACTTCTAACTTCCCCTTCCCTGTAGGCGCCTATTCCTTCAATAGTTTTTTTAGCTTGGCCGCCGCCGAATGGAGGAGCTAAATAAAATGCCGGTTTAGCCAATTCTTTTTTCCATTTTCCGTCAGTATAATCTGAAATATCTCCGGCTAAAGGCTTAAGACTCGGTATTCCGGCGCCAATAGGAAATCTGCCGCCGGTTATGCTTCCGACAAAAGGAAGATTTCCCGCGATGTCTTCCGCTTCTTTGGATGCCCGCTCTAAAAAGCTTTTATCCTTAGCTTCCTCTTCAAACCCCATCATGTACGAAATCGCGTATCCAATGTCTATGGTCGGCCTTCTTCCGGAAACTTTTTCGTACGCCTCGTTGAAAAGGTACGAATAAACTATAAATTCTCCTATCATGCGTGTTAATTTAATTTTATTTCCTTCCGAAAGCTTAGGCATATCTTTAGTAATTACCGAATAAACATTATTAACCTCAGTCTGAAATTGGGAAACTGGAGCAAATATTTTAGCTCCCATTAAATTAGGCAATTGTCCAATTGATCTGTCGGCCAGCATTTTGCCGGCGTAAACATCTGCCTCCAATATTGCTTCAGCTGCGGTCATGCCCTTTTTAAGGTTTTCAAAATATTTGCCAGAAACTACTGATTTAGCGGTAAATTTATCAACCGTTTCAAAAAGCCATCCGGCTACCTCGGCCGCTTTTTTGGTCTTGGTCAAATCTATGTTTTGAATAGGATATCTTCGCTTTAAAAAGTCTGATTCTACCCCGTTAATATCAAAGTAGCCTTTGTTAAATACGCTTGTGGCCGCTTCAAATATTCCTTGGGCGACTTCTTTCTTTTTGGTGGTAGCCAAAAACTCAGTAAAGGGTATGAAGTTAGTTAAGGCCGATGAAATATTTCCCACTATCATATTAGCACTAGTCCTTTGCTTAACTAAGTTCGCCAATACAAAAATCTTTCTCCCGAGCATAGATTCGGCCGCGCGATCAATTGCTGATTTTTTTCCGGAAAGCAGGTTGGTATATTCATGGAGATTTGCGACAAGATTGGGCAATTTTACTTTTTTGTTTACCTCTGCCGCGTCCCTAATATAGGCTTCAATCGCCCTTCCCCGCTGAATGCTGTCAATATGGTAAATCTGCTTAGATATAGTATCTAAATAATTATCCATGCCCTTTATGGCCGATTCGGTAAAAAACCCGCCTTTTCTTCTAAGCTCCGCGGTGGAAAAAGGCTTGCCTGGATTAAAAAATTCGGTAAGCCCTGATATTTGAGTAGGTAGATCCTCTTGTTTAAAAACGTTTCCCACTTTGTCTATGGCCGCTTCCATTTCTGTAAAATGCCTGAAATAATCTTTCCTTTTTTGTATCGGCTCATAACCAAATTTTGCCCGCTCTTTATTTACCCGGTCTAAAAGGTCGTTATAAATTTCCCTGAAGTATTCTGTAGCTTTTCGGATATCCTGCCATTTATCCGAAGACTTCTGTTTTAGTACCCCCTCTTCGCCGAGATCCTTCAATTCTTTGTGTATTTTTTTTATATCATTTACCGCAAGCTCAATGTTTTCTTTAACCTTACCAGGAAGCCTGGCAAATTTTTCTGAATCAATCCCCCTTGAGAAATTTACCGGATAGCCTGGAGGAACGTCATCCTGTAGGGCCATGGATATTAAATCCTTATATTTTTTTACCCCTCTTTGTTTTGCTATTTTTTTTGTCTGATCCCAAAGTTCCTGCTGAACCATCCTTTGCTCTCCAAATCTTTGAATTAAAGCGTCTTCCTTTGAACCGACCCTTATTTTCATGTCCTTAACAATCGTGTCGTTCATTAACGTCCGTAAACCATTTGTAAATTCTATTCTGGCGGTTTCATTTTTTCTCGTGGGATTAACTACGAAATTTTTTATTTCGTCTGCCTCACTGCCGGCAACGCGCTCAAGGTTTCTTTCCAGCGTTTCTCTTGAAAGAGAAATGGCTGATCCGTCCTTCCATAATTCAAGTTCAAGAATCGGAGCCCGGATGCCGCCTCTTCTGGTTTTTGGCAATACAATTCCGTAATCTTTTAATACTTCCCTTTCGGTCATTATCGCCTGGTCCGGAAAAAGATTTTCATTAAATTCTTTTTTAACGTATTCAATAAGTCCTTCGGATTGGTCGCTGTCAATATAACGATCCCCTTCTTTCAATCTTGAAAGCTCTTTTCTCATATCGTCTATCTGGGTCTTGCTGGTATTTTTCCATTCCTTGGCCCCGGTTTTTTCTCTTAACCTTTTTAACTGTTCATCAGATATTTTTTTCTCTTTTTGTGTTTCTCTCATTTTTAAATACGATTCTTTTAGCCCGCGCTTTTCTAATTTTTTTTGAGTCTTGATTTCCTGGTTAAGTGCTACTCGCTCTTCCGTTAATTCGGTTTTAACTCCCTTATTTTCCACCTTGCCAATAATCCGGTCTTTAAACATATCCAAAACTTCATCTCCGGATTGTTCCTGGGAATATAATAAATTATCTATTTTTTCGCCTAAAATGCCCTTTTGCAGGGCCTTTGTTTTAATTTTGGCGTAATCCTCGGCTTCATCAATAAAATTAGCGTACGAGCCGTACAGCTTGCGTATTAAGGGTTTAAACGCCTGGTATTGGTTTTCTAACTCGCCACCGAAGTCTTTTTTAAGATTTGCCTCCATTTCCCGTCTTATTAAATCCTGTTCCCTTTCAGCTAAGCTCTTGACTTTTCCGCGCTGCCTTGCTACGTTAATATTATCAGTACCTTTTTCGAAACTTTCAGCCTCTTTAAGAGCAGAAAACTCGGGTCGGCTGCCAGCCAGCGCCTCGCGCGCTGAAGCAGATGGAAGGACCGCCTCACTTGAGGCGCCCGTCTTCCAAAGAGGCTTAAATTTTTGAAGATACTTATCGTCTGACTTAAATACCGTAATTACGGTATTTTTATTTTTTTCAAAGCTAACCTCAACAACTGAAGCCGCTGATCCACCATTTCTTTTAACAAATAAAAATCTTTCCTCACCGGTTTTAAGTTTTTTACCTTCTAATATCTCGGAAGGATTCTGTATAATATCCGGTATTCGTCGGACTACATCTTCTGGAAATTTTTCTGGCTTGTCGGCTATATGCTTAAGGGATTTTTTGGTTACCACAACATCATCAGCCTGGGTTTTAATTATTGCTTTAGCCTCTTCGGTTATTTTGCCGATTTTAATTTCTTTTGCCGGCTGGGAAATCGGCATAAATTTTGGTTGTTTTTTTAATTTGCTGTATTCATCAATAAAATCACTTTTGCCGATTTTTTTTACTGCTTCCCCGATATTTTCTGCTAGGTTGGCTCCAGGGACTTTAGACGCCAGCCTGAGTGATCCGGTTACCTGGCCTATGCCTTGGCTAGGCAAAGCCATATCTAATAAAGCTCCAGCCGCGGCCAGTCTGGATTTTGGCGCTGCTTCCTCTACTTGTCTTTCGGTTATGCCGGCGTTAACTAGCATGGCGTCCAGCATCGGGTTTTTATGCCTGGCTAATTTATCCCGTCCGGAAATACCGGCCGTATTTTCTGCTTTCTTGTTTTCTTCTTCACTCAATCCTTCCCCTACGTTAAAGGTCATTTCTTTTCTCTCCGGATTCTTTTTAAATAAATCACTGAATGGTTTAGGCTTAGTAGGAATAACCGGCTGATTCTTTACTATCTTCTCCCCTTGAACTTTTAGGGCCGGATCGATTCCGTCGGTATTGGTTCTTGCCGGAATAGTTGATATTGGTGCAGTAGTAGCCTGGCCGGATTTAAACATGTTGCTAATGGTAAACTTGGCCTTTTCGGCGTTTTGGTTAATTGGCTTGGCTGGCTCTTCTTTTTTCTCTTCTTCCTTTTTCTTCGATAAAAACTTGGAATAATTAATAGTTCCGGTTTGTTTAACCGGTTGGCTGACTCCCGGAATAAATTTTGAATAATTAATGGCCATTTATTTGATAAATTATTATTCTTTCATTAATTTTAATATCTCATCATCAGAATAACCAACGGCTTGATACTGAGTGATTGAAGCCATAATGTCGTCTAATTTTTGCCTGTTTGTTTTCCCGTTTCCTAAAAATCCGTTTTTTGTGTCATCATCACTTAGACCATATAATTTAGAAACATTTGCTCTGGTAAGATTAGTTTCCTCTTCCTTCTTTCCCGTCTGACTATAATACTGCCCCTTATTAAGCATCTGATCTAATTGCTCATTTGTAACATCCGGATATAAGCCTTTAATTCTGTTCCATGACTGGGCCCAGCTTCCCCCTCTCGCCAGTTTGGTAATTTCTTCGTCCAGTACTTTTTTAAAGGCTTGCTCTTCCTTGGTTAAACTACTCGAAGATCCGCTTCCTGTCCCCTTATAAGCGTTTCCCAAATCTTTAATAATTTCCCCGGTTTTTGAATTGATTAATAGCGTCCGGCTGTTTGCGGTTACTATCTGGGTATCTTCTGCTCCGGCCGGCTTTTTGTAGATTGTTCCGTCCGGCATCCTTAAAATCTGATCTTCTTTTAAACCTTTAAGTCCTGATGGTCCGGATATTTTAAAATAACCTTTTAAAGCTAAATCTTTTGCAAAATCTTCGTCCTCTTCCTTGTCCTGATAAGTTCTATCGTCCAATTTGGTTTTTTCCTGGTAAGCCCGGTCTTCCAATTTTTCCTGCTTGGCTTCAGTTTTTTCGGTTTTTACATCTTCCCTTCCCAGCTCAAATTTAGCTACGTCTAAGGCCGCCGCTCTTCTGGCTTGTTCAGTGGCCAGTTTTCTCGTTAAAGTGTTGGCTTGAGTGTTGACTCTTCTTTCTACCGCGGCCGCCTGTCCTGTTATGAAGTCCATGGCTATGGGTTGGTCTTTAATTTTATTAATTCCCATTTCTTCTGAAGAGTATAAATTGTTTAAAGTTTTTTCCAATTCCAATTCTTCCGGAGTTTTTCCCATCAGTTCCGCTATCTTGGCTTCTAAGGCTTTAACCTGTTCGTTAGTGGTCGCTTGAGCCTCTGGAGTAGTCGGGGTAACGGTTGGAGTCCCTGAGGGTGATCCCCCTGCTCCAGCGTTATTTATGGCGTTCCCTAAAGCCTGAATTTGGCCCGTAGCGTCGCCATTAGCCCCTTTAGCTGGAATCATGCCTTTTTGGCGCGCGTAAGCTAAATTAGCCTGGTCTGTGGCTGTAGCCTGGCCTTTAGCTTCCCGGTCTAGAGCCGCTTGTAATCCCGCGTCAACTTTATTTCCCGATTCCTGCAGTTCTTTATTAAATCCCTTATCCGGGGATCCGGCTTTTATTTGCTTTAAAACGTCTCCGACTTTTTGACCGGTGAATTTAGTCAGTTCCTCTTTATTGGCCGGTCTTCCGTGATAAGCTTGAAAAACCGCGTTAACGTAATTTTCGTTGGCGCTGAGTTCGCTATTGGTTTGATCTACCTTGTTTTTTAAAGCAGTGTTTAAGGCGTCATTTTGGCCCGTAGCGCCTGATTGGGCTCCAACAGGACTGTAGCCTTGGCTTTTAGCCCATTCGTCCAATGCCGGTCCTTGCAGGTTGGTATATTTGCTAGGATCAATAGTAGCCCCGGCCGAGTTTTTGTATAGCATGCTTTGGACCGCCTTAGCTTGATCAACTACTGGAGGTTGTCCGGATGTTTGAAAAACAGGCTTAGGGGCTTTGGCGTTCTCTGCCGCTAATTGTTCCGGGGAAAGTCCTAATTGAATGCTTGAACTGCCTAAATTTTGTTTTTCCCAAGTTTGCTTTTCAGATAAATAAGCATACATATCCTCGTTAGAATTTCTCGCCCTAAATTTTGGCTGAGCCGAACCCCATAAATCCTGGTATTGTCCGGGGTTATTAGTTTTCACCATGTTTTGAAATTCGGAATTATCAAGATTAAAATACTTAAATGTATCCTGTCTTGAACCTTGGCCTATGCCGGAATAAGGGTCAAATCTAACAACTGAACCGCCTTGGTAAGTCTGACCAGTATCAACTAATCCGGCATCGGTAACGTCATAAACCCTGTTTTGAAATTCACCATCGCCGCCGTAAGCAAATTTCTGCCCTTTATATTGGGATAAAAATTCCGGAGTTATTTTAATAAGGTCTGTTGGTTTTAATGCCATAATATTATACTTAATAATTTAAAAGCTTCTAGTTTTAAGCATTTCTAAAATTTCCTTAACCGCATTTTCAAGCTTGATAATACGCTCTTCACTGGTATCTTTTTCTTTTTTTTCAAGGGCGCTTTTTAACTTTTCAATATTATTCATGTGTTTAAAATTAATAGCTTGGTTGCAGTTAAGGCTAAACCTACTTTTTTGCTTACCGTCCCAGCAGACGTGGAAATTGCTCCGCTGGTATCGGAAAGATAATAAATGCTTCCGGGAGTTAATCCTGACGATGTATAAATATTCGTAAATTGGACTTTAGTTGATAAATCAACCGCTTTTGTTTCTAAAGCAAATCCTACCCACCTTTGAGTATTGGCGGAATAATCAGCCTTTGATTTAAATATTTTTGAATTGTCATAAGTTAGTAAGAGATACGGCCGATCAGCCGCGGTAGCTGCCTCGGATGAATTCATTCCAAGAAATGCGTCACTAATCTGCACTCCATAATTAGCATCTGTTCCATTAAGCCAATTTTGAACTTGGGTAGTAATATCTATAGAATAAAAAGTATTATTATTTGGCGTTGAAACTGATCCTAATGAAGCGCCAACAGTAGGCTTGGTATTCCAGGTAACCGTCCCTTCAGCCCAGCTGGACGTAATCTTATAAAAAACAGGGGTTCCTCCTTGAATATCGTTGGAAGTTTTAAAATAAAGTATTGCCGAAGTTAAGTTTGCGGTTGGCAGTCCGGTTAAATCCCATTTTGCAAATATATATCTTCTTTGTCCTCCATTTGCCCCGGCATATAAAATTACTTCTGAGCCTTTATTATTATTTGGCTCGTCTTCCCTTACATAAGTGTCTTCCGAAGGAATAAATAAAGTTCCTGTATAGAATCCCATTTGGATAGCGTCGCCAGCCGTTATCGCTTCGCCGGACGTTAATCTAAAAGCAATTTGCATATCAGTTGCCTCGAGCGTAGTACCGTTAAAAGTTTGAAAATTATCGGAATTTCCAATTGAAAATACCGGAATAGTATAATAAACGGTAATTCTTACGTGATCAATCGAAAAAGTCCTGCCCGCTCCGGTCGGCCTGCCTTGCCATCTAAAACCAAAATTTGAAGCGTTGACGTCGGCTGGGGTTAAAGTAAGACCCCACATGCTGGAAGCTCCGCCGTAAGTGATATATGATTCGGTGGTAGTTATTGTAGTTCCGGCCGCAAGATTACTCCCCTGAGCGGTTCCAGTTTTAATTAATTGCGCGGTAACGTCTATGGCGCCGGTATCAACGTTAGATTTTATTTCTACTTCAACTTTAATCCCGACAATCGTCGCGTTTGTAGGAACTGGCGAACTTAAATTAGTACAGTCTAAATAATCACTCCTGTTTGATGATAATATTCCGTTAGTCGTGTATGTATCATCGCTTGCTCCGGCGTTAGCGGGAGTAGCCCATGATTCACCGTCGCCATAAGCTGTATTAGTAAAAGTGCTTGGAGTGATTGCCCCGGTATTAAAAGTGGAATGGCCCAAGAAAAATCCGTTTCCGGTATTATAATCTGTCTGGCCTGACTTGATATGTCCGGAAGCGTCAAGCGTAATCGTTCCGGCCGTAATAGTTCCCATATTGGCTGATAAGGCTGAAAGGCTGGTTACGGTGATTTTATCCGAAGTGATCGTCCCGGCGGCAATCTCCGACGCAGTAATTGTCTGGGCGGCGATTTTCGCGGCGGTAATGGTGTTAGCCGCAATATTATCGGCCGTAACCGCTAATAGGGCTAAATTGCCGGTTGCTCCGCCGGTAATGGTATTTTGGGCGATTTGGCCGTTGGTTACGGTCTGGTTGGCTATTTGTGAAGCTGTAATTGTTAAATTAGCTATCTGGGCCGCGGTGATGGTTAGATTAGCAATATTTCCAGCCGAAATAGTCCCTGACGCGATATTTCCGCTTTGAATGGTGCCTGAAGCTATATTGCCTCCGGTTATCGTTCCGGTGGCTATTTTTCCGCTCGTAATGGTTGCGTCCTGGATTTGTGTGGCCGTTATCGTTCCGCTTACAATATTTGACCCGGCAATCGTCGCCGCGGCGATTTGCGTCCCTGTTATGGTTGCGCTGGCAATTTGGCCGGCCGTTATCGTGGCATTCGCGATTTGCGTGGCGGTGATTGTTCCAGTTATAATGTTTGACCCCGCAATTGTAGCGCTGGCAATATCCGTTCCCGTGATTGTAGCGTTTTGAATATTGTCGCTGGTAATAGTTGCTGAAGCTATTTGGGTACCGGTAATAGTCGCATTAGCAATTTGAGCTGCGGTAATGGTTAAATTGGCTAACTTAGATCCGGTAACAGTCAAATCGGTTAAATACTGACCATCTATAATTGAAGAAGCACCGGTTACCAAGGATCCTTTTACAGTAAAGGTTCCCGCCGACTTATCCCATTTTAAGCCCTTATCGGATGCAAAATTTCCCATGACTATATCTCCGACATCCGTACCGCCAACTAAAACTTTAAAAACATCATTACCTGAGTCGTCAATAATTTGTATCCCCGTATTTAAATCAGGAAAAATTAATACCCTTGATCCGGATGCCGCGCTTTGGTAAGCCCCGCCGGTTTTATCCAGCTTAGAAGATATATCAATCCCTCCGACTATGGTTAAAGTTGATCCGTCCCAATTAATATAATTAGTGTCATTCCCTAAAAAAAATTTAACTTTATTGGAATCAGAATCATCAATACCCAAAATAAAACCGTTTTCGGTGTTGGTAAAATCGGTTTTACCCGCTTGAATCTTAGAATCTCCAGTCCCGTCTTTAACAGACAAGGTTAAAACCTTGGAAATGACTTCATCGGAAATTACCTTCCAGCCTATTTCACCGCCGCTATTTTTAGTCTCCTCGGTAACAAACCTTAAAGTATCATTAATAATTGCCCTTACCTGCTCTTCGGTTACATATTGGGTTGATTCAGGCGTTGGTATTTCAAATTGGTTAAAATCCTTGCTCATCTTAGTTTAATTTTAAATTTATTCGTCTTCGTAAATATCGATATCTACAAGGATTGGAAGTAATACCGGAAGCTGGACCGTGCCTCCCCAGGCTAATTCCAAAATAAAGTTATTTTCCCCGATATAGTCCTGGAGATCCGCTCCCTTGTAAATCACTTTTCTTAAGCCGTTATAATTTGTAGCATTCACCGTGGCTAAAGTTTTGGTAGTCGATTCATCGTCAATATAAACCTTAGGAATAATTTGCATATTAGCGGCTATGGATTTTGCTAAAGGGATTCTTATCCGATCGATACTAAACTTTTCCCCGATATTAAAAGGACCGATTCTCATTACTGAACTTAAGGTCGCGCTTGAAGAATATTTATCAATTCCCTTTCCTGAGTCGTCTCCCCAGGCCGCGATTACTTTAGGCGTCATGGTTGAATCCTGCTCAACCGCTTTTACGGCCGTTACCATGGGATTGGCGCCTGCTGAAGTGCACTTAACCGGGGTGTGCCAGCCTTGGGGCAGATTAGACTTCTTTGATCCTAAGGCGTGGACTACCCCTGCAGTAGTAGGATAGGACTGGTAAGCCCCCCAAAACAGTTTATTTCCTTTAGCATCAACCGCGCCGGCGAACGGCGGCGCTCCTTCGTCTATCTCTAAGACTGGAATAACCGAATTGCCTCCGATATATTTTGAGATCCTTACTCCGTCTTTTCCGTCTCCGGTAAATATCATTAAGATTCCGTTCACGTTCACTACGGCCGTAACCAAAGGATCGGGTAAAGGAATAGCTTTAAAAAATGAGTCGTCAATCGTGTTCCATAAAAAAAGATGGGCATTACCCTGAATTAAATTGTCGCTGGTGGTTTGGATAGCTACTATAGCTAAATCAGTGCCCGAGCTTTCAATATCTACCGGATAAAATCCAAAAGGAAGATCTAAAGCGTTATAGGCTGATCCGTTATTAGTGTCGCCCTCTACTGTAGTTTTAGTGGTTTTAATTTTATGAATCACTCCCTGGCCGCTTATTACGTCGCCAAAATATAAGCAGTTATCGCCGTGCACATGCCCGGCATGATTAGGAATAACTACATTTCTTATAGTCGGATAAGTGGTATTAGTTAAAGCGGCTAAGCTTAGTCCGGTCCAAAATGTATTTGTCAAAGTAGGAGTTCCGTTTAACGGTCCGTAGCGCGATACATTAGTCGGGGTCATGAAATAAAGGTAATTGTTATAATAATTTCCCCCGTTTCCCGCTCCTGAAGTAGGCGTACCGACTAAAGCTTCATTGGCTAAATTTTCGTCATAACTTACTACTTTGCCGTTTTGCTGATAACCGTAAACCTTTTCATCTTTAATATTGGTAATAAGCCAGTTAACAAAGCTGTCGACATTGGCTCCGGAAAATTTAGAATAACCAGTAGGTACGATAATACCCGAGGCTCTTTTGTCCCCGGATTCGGCCGGAAAATCCGGATCTACGCCTTGCGCGGCGTTATACCCGCCTTCAATGTTTATATATTGGGTCGGGCCCTGGCCGCCTATTATGCTGTTTACCCTTATAGTTCTTTTCATAACCAGACTGATAAATTTGGATTAATTATTTCTACTTCTTCATCCAAAATAACCGGATCAAAAGTTTCCAGGCTGTGGTTTTCGATTAAAGATAAATAAGATTCCCGGTATAATTCCTTGAATTCGGCGGCTAAAAATTTATCCGGTTTTAAGGTTGAGTGGTAAATTTGGCAGGCCCGGTAAACTGGCAGTATGCCGAATCCGTAAGGCAAAATTGACATCTGCCCGATGGTATAGCCGGCGTTCCCGGCCGCTATCGATACGCCTTCATAATTTTTTTCCAAAGTCAAAGCGGTAGTACTGCTAACCGAATCAATTTCGTACCATACGCCGTCCCCTTTATTAGCCGCGGTATCGTCAGTGATCCTAAGCCACATGCCGGCCATGCCGATCGCCCAGCTGGTTCCGGTCCCGACTATCGATGCGCCGGCGTTTGTAGTCGTCAGGATCCCTCCGGTGGTGTAATCGGCAATTGATAAGTCTTTAACCAATTTTGAATAAACAAAAGTGATCGTATTGGATCCTGCTGAAGGCTTGGGATAAAAGCCTACCTGGCCGCCAAAAACAATATACCTTTCCGGAATATTGGAGGTGATATTGGTATTTTGGTTAAGCCGATCCCATTCTTCCCGGGAAGAGCACTTCCTCGGAGTATATACGGTTCCAGCTATGGTAATGGTGGGTGGAGAAATTAATTTGCCGCAGTCATAAGGCAGCTTGTAAAATTGTACACTGGCTTCAGTAAGCGCCGTCTTGGTTTTCTTAAGAAAATCAAAAGGCTTTTTTTTAACCACTTCCCGGACGACCGAATTCATCAACCGATCTCCAATGAGTAAATTAGCGGTACTGCCGTCTTTAGTTAAGCTGCCAAATAAATTTCTACGCTCGGTATAACTAAGCATATTGGTAAGTTAATTAATTAGCCGGAAAAAATTCGCTTGTTTCTTTAAACTTAGCTATTTCCGTATCACTGGCTTGCTGGACGCCGAAATTTACGGTCATTAAAGTTATAGCGTCCAAAGACCACTTATTAAACCGTTGCCGTTTTCCGTCCTTGGTAAACCAAAGCGATCCGGCGCCGATTTCTAATTTACTGTTAGTTACTTTGTTGCACCTGATAATGTTTTTTAACATATCTTTTATCTTATTTAATAAGAAATTCTTGGGCTCGCTTGATATAATCGGTTCGGCCGTTATTTTATGGGCCGACCAAATGCGGTAAGTCGGATCAAGCTGCTTTATCAAATCATCCTGGGTAACGTTTTCCTTGTATTGAAAGTCTTTCGGATAAGTATCGCTATCGATAATAATGTCCGGATTTTTGCTATCATAATCTACCGCTAAATGAGCGTGGTTAGCCGGCAACCCTTCATCTACGTAAAGGCCGGTCTTATCGTTTTTAATCCAGGCCCGGCCGGTGATCACTACCGGGGAATATTTAAGCGCTCCAACTATCAAGCTATGCGGTACATTATTTGAAGTGGTAAGCGCTTCCCAATTGATTTTCCATTTGATTATGCTTTTCAGAGCTTCCTGCACTAATTTGTAAGGCTGATCAGCGAAAAACATTTGCTTAGTAGTATTGGCGTCAAAGGCATAGCGCAGCTTGGTGGCAATATATTCTTCAACAAAGCCGTCCAGTCTAAGGCTTTCCATGACGTTTCTCACGCTATTTCCCACCCCTGGTATAGTCCTACTCATTACGGCCGTAAACATTTCATCTAAATCAAGCAAAATGCCGTAAACGCAATAAATATGCATAACTAAAGCTTTTAAAATAGCATAAGTTACGCAGGAAAAGCTATCGAAATTTCGGTTAAATTGGATTTCCGATTGGCAAATAAATTTTTGCCAGCCGTGCCCGTCCGCAAAAATTACTTTATTTTGCAAAGGACTGGCGCCAAATACCCAGTCTTGTTCTTTCACCTCTTCAAATACCAAGCCGTAATTTATGTCTTTAGTTTTTTCCATATTATTGAGTTATTTGTAAATCCGCTTTTAACCTTTCATCCAAAATCTCAGTCAGCCTTTTGTTTCTTAAATTATAGGTTTTATTTTTTTTGTTAATCCGCTCGTATTCTTTAGTAAGAATTTTGGCGTTTTGGTGGGAATTTTTTTTATCAGCGCTGTTTTTTACTTCCTCAAACTTTTCCTTCTTTTTATCGGTATAAATTGATTCAATTTTGTCGGCATCGATACCGGCATTAATTTTAATAAAGCCTAAAAGAAAAATAGCTATTGAAATAAACAATCCGGATATTAAAGTTTTTTTGTTTGATTTCATATGTTAGAAGTTATCTTTGAGGGTGGCGGGATTTGTTTAGCTCCCGCCTGGCCTTGTGCTCCTTAGTGGAAGCGGTAAATTTTGTCATTGCAGGGCGCCTGGTAAATGCTGTTTTCGCCTTCCCTGTGGCTAAAGGACAATCGATGTTGTCCGCAGTCGCACCGGCGGTATACCCGAGACTGGAATCCGATCGGCATTTTAAAGCCGGTCCCGCAGTTCGAGCAGTTGACTAAACATCTTTCATCGCCGACGACCAGCGATTGACATCCGGGGCATTGGGTGGTAGCCATTTTAAATCTCCTCTAAGTCTGGAAGTTCGTACCGAAAGATGTAATCGAGCAGTCTGTAAAAGAGCTCCTTCATTTTTAGCCTCCTTGCCTGTTTTTTTCCCTTTCCTCCAAAATTGTTTCAATTTTGGCTAAGCTTATTTTTATATCCGCGATATCTTTTTCAATGTGGCTTAGGTGGTTGTTTTTTATGGAAGAAATTTCTGAATCTAAATTGCCATGCCTAAGTTTGCAGGCTTGTTTTATCAGGTTAATGCTTTCAAAATTTTTAACATCCGGATCGCGAAAATATTTATATAAGCCAAATATAAAAGCTCCCAAAGTTAGAAATGAAATCAATAATTGAAGGTTTGCCTGCATATCCTAATATTTATAGCCTCTTAACGGCCGATCAGCCTTGAAGCGGCCGATCATGGCCTTTATTAAAAAGTAAAGTCCGGAAACGGCGGCCACTAGGCTAACTATCAAATCAATCAAATCGTTTTGGTCATTTGGCGTAAATTCAAAACCAAACGATTTTAAGACTAAAGCGAGAAACGGAATAATTGCCAGTAAAATATTTCTTATTGTTTGGCTGTCTAGCCAGTACTTGGATCCCATAGATTTTGAAAATTAATTATAAATAACTCGGTATATATAAATTGTATTCGTTTTGGATTCGCTGAGGAAAACTTCTGATATAGACCATGGTAGTTTCGATGAACGAGTGACCAAGTTGCCGCTGTACTAAAGTGATATTCGCTCCGCGCCGGATAAGGTTAGTGGCTAAGCTATGCCTCAGTAAGTGCGGATATACCCTTTTATTAAGCTTCGCGCGCCGGGCCAGATTTTTAATTACTTTCCTTAGGTCGTGGCTCGAATATTTGTTATGGCGTTTAAGCGTGGTGAAAAAGTGATCGTCTGATTTCCTCGGGTACTCTCTTAAGTAATCCAGTAAAATCCGGGTGCAGTCACCGGATATGTTTACCATCCTGTCGCGCTGGCCTTTCCCCTTAATCACCCGGACCATATTATCCCCAAGGTTTACGTCGTGGACCCTTAAGTTGCAGAGCTCCCCGTTTCTGATCCCTGAATAGGCAAGAATCGATACCATGGCCTTTTCCCGGATGTTTTTTGAAGCGTTGATTAGTAAGGTGATTTCCGCTTCAGTTAAAACGTCCTTTATAATCGTCCGGGGTTTTTTTGGCCGGCCAAGCTTTAAAGGATTTTTAATGAAGTTCATGTACCATTCGAGGGATAAAGAAGTATTAACCACGTGAGAATAGCTGTATTCCCTTTCGTACATCTTATGGATGTAGGTTTCTATGTCCTCATGGGTTGGATCGAAGGTCCTAAATTTCTTTAAGGCCCTTTTA
The DNA here is from genome assembly GCA_041661505.1 of Patescibacteria group bacterium. Taxonomy (NCBI): domain Bacteria; species Patescibacteria group bacterium. The sequence goes on from JBAZUF010000008.1 coordinate 37,717, forward strand.
ACCGTTCCCCGGTAACCGCCGATGGTAACGCTCGAAATTCCTTTTTTCACCATCAAAAACTTTTCAAACTCGAAAAGAGTCTCTTTAAGGATTGCCTCCCGCATAGAGTGAGTTTTTTTGGCCGGATAATTGCTTAGTTAGCTAATAGTCCGGTCAAAGTCGTATTAAAACTTAAATAATGAACTCATCTATACGCGAATTTATTTAATTGTCAAGAGCAATTTTTATTTTTTTCTTACTTTTTTAACCTTTAAGGTACGTTTACACCAATGACAACGCACCCTACTTTTGACACTTAAAAGTAGGGGTAAAAAACCAGGGTATCGAATTGATAGACTTCTCGGATGATTTTTGTTTTTCTTCCAGCTCCTGTATTTTAATATTCTGTTCTTGGATAGCTTTGACTAAAAGGGCGATTAAAGCGTTAGAGTCAACGCCTTTCATCTGTTTTCCGTCTTTATCTAAGCCTGAATTGGTAACCGCTAAAGGGAATATCTTCTCTAAGTCCTGGGCTATGAAGCCGGTATGATTTAAATCATCCTTAGTTTTGGTATCTTTCCATTTATAATTTTTAGGAATTAATTGGGAAATTAAGGATAAGGCCGGATATTGGGCCGGTTGAATGTTTGTCTTTAAGGACTGATCAGAAGCCACACAGCCGTTTATAGAGCCTAAGGCGTCCGTTGTGAGGCCCGTAGCGCAAGATTTCTGGTTAGTTTGGGTAATTGTGCCATTAACATCCAGTTTAGTCGCAGGTGAGGTAGTACCGATGCCGACGTTGCCGCTTCCTAAAATCGTCAACATGTGCGTCGCGTAGTTATCAAATTGATAAGCGGTTTCAGCCGAAGCAAGAGCCGCCCCTCCGGTAGTGCCGTTACTTTTGTAGGACTGAAATAGCATGGCCGGGGTTGCGTCTGTCGGGTTAGTGGTGCCCATAACGGCGGTAATTGTCATGGCATTATAATCTGTAGTTGAAAGACCCTCAAATCTTGCTCCGCCGCTAGAACTGTGAATTATGCCTAGCTTTAAATATGCATTCGAAGGGGCAAGTGTGGTAAGTCCATGATTGATATCTGAATCAGTAAGATAAAAATTTCCGTTATAAACGTCCAATTTATCTACCGGACTCGTCGTTCCGATGCCGA
>JBAZUF010000009.1 GCA_041661505.1 Patescibacteria group bacterium
CGATAGTTAGTCCTGACGCATTTGAAGTAAAGCTTGTATAATTTGAAGAATCATAACCCAATCTTAGTTGCTCAGTAGCTTTTACCACATGCAAAGCACTTAGCGGACTGGTCGTCCCGATCCCGACGTTGCCGGATGAGTCCACAGTTAACCTCGAGCTCCCACCGGTCATTAGGCTCATTTTATCGCTGGCTACCCAATCTATCCCTGTGTTCTCGTCATACTCGAAATTAACGTCAACTATAGGCGCTGTAGTGGTCGCTATGCTTAGCGGACCGGGCTTTATGGCATTTTCTATGTAAACCGTGTCTAAAATCGTTGTAGAGGCTCTTAAGTGGGTAAAATTACCCTCAATTAAGGGGCTATCTTCCGAGCCTAAACTCCAAGAATTAACGACCGGCCGGATAGCGCCGTTTTTTATATACCAGAGTCCGTTCGTACCAAGAACTTCGTTCCCGCTTTTTTCGGTAATAATCTTGTTTACGACTTTATTAATTCTCCAGTCAACGGTGGCATTCCAAATATAAAATGAAAGTACGGTCGATAGAATACCGACTAATCCTAAAAATAAAGTTTTTTTGTTTAAAAAAGAAAAATTAAGTTTCATAGTAATAATTTATTTTGTCTCCGCTTTCTGTGCTGTCTATATAAAGCAAATTCAAGTTATTAACCTTGAATTCATAAGATTGGGTATTATAAAGGGCTACGCCTCTGCGCCCGACTAAAGCGGCAACAACGGTTGATCCTCCGATTACGATAGTCCCTGCATTATTTTCGTGGGCTTGGACAATCACTCTTTTAATCGAAACATCCGGAAGCTGTACCCGGGTTGCGGCCGTTACTACGGTAGCGGTATTATCTCCGACTACCCCATGGCCGCTTTCCTCGGTAATACCGTCCACTTTAAGCCTTTTAGTGGTTGGATCCGCTCCGATGGCTATCGGAGTTAAATCATCAACACTGCTTACCCCAAGCAATGTCGCTATTGCGTTTTCATCTCTTTTTGCTCCTGCCATATATCTCGGCTTTGGCCCGCTCGAGCATTTGTCTTTCGTCCCTGATCCTTATCCATTCTTTTTCAATCTGAGACTGTTGCTCGATTAAGGCTTCTTTAATAATTTGATTGGATTTTTTAACCTCCTCGATTTTTTTCTTTTCTTCCGCTATCTCTTCCTTTTTAACGCTTACCGTTTTTTCGAATTCCTTTCTTTCCCCTATAAGCTTTTTCCTTTCTCCCTTAACAAATTCCAGGCTGTTTTTAATAATCTTTTTATTATCGATAAGCTCTTTTTCTTGCCTGGCGATACTTTCTATTTTTTTATTGACATACCGCAGTTGTTCGCTTATAAGCTTCCGATCAGTTTCCAATTCCTTTTCTTTCTGCTCGAGCTTAAATTTTAAGCTTTTATTCTCCTGGTGCTTAAAATAAATCTCATCCCTTACGTTATCCAGCGACCTTTGGGAAATTTCCTTTCGGGTTTCCAGTTCGGCCAGCTGCTCTAATAAGTTGGCTTTTTTAAACTGTATGCCCCGGCAAAAATCCTCAAACTCTTTTCTTTTTTTCTTTTTTTCCGGATCAAGATTAACGTTAACCTCGTTAATCTTTTTTAATTCCGTATTGATATAACTGGTAATCCTTCTCTTCTTCCGATCCAGTTCGTCCAATTCCGCGTTTTTTCTTTTATTTATTTCTTTTGAGGATAAAAGCTTCATAAACTAATAAAGGTTATTTTGCCTGGCCGCTTCGAGATATACCCCGGCGTTGGCGCCGCCGACCGAATAGTCAACTTTTATCGCCTTGGCCGATAGGTCCGTTAAAGGAAAATTCATATAGCTGGTTGAGGCTACGCTATTAGCCGGTGTCCAGCTGGCCGCGCTGCCGGTTATTTCATACCAATTTCTGGTGGGCCCGGCATCGTCGTTGGTTACAAAAACTTTCCGGTGTAAAACCGAATTGGTAGTGGAAGCTTTAAGCGCAAACCTTAAATCAACCTTTTTGGCGTTATCCAGGTCAAGCACTATGCAGGATGAAGTAGCCGTGCTGGTGGTCATAAATTCCGGAGTCGTGGTAGCGGTGTGACATTTATAGGTATTAACTGTAATACCTCCGCCAACTTTTTGATCGGCAGTTTTTGCCGGAGCGGTTGAGCGCGGAAATAAAAGCGCTCCAAATATAAAAATTAGGATTATTGCCAGAAATATTAATAGCCTATTTAATGTTTTCATATGATTTTATTAAACAGTGGCTAAATTATTTAAAGCCTCGATTATTTCCTTTTTGGTCATAGCCGGTTTGGTTTCAATTCCTTTTTCGTTGGCAACTTTAATCAATTCGTTTTTAGTCATGGCTTCATAATCAACCGGCTTGGGCGTTTCTTCCCCGAGATCTTCCTCATCAGTTTTTTCCTCGCCGGTTTCGCCGTCTTCAATAGGTTCTTTTCCGGTCCCTTCCGGAGGCGTGTCGACTTCCTCGCCAGGCTCTTTATTTTCGTTTTCCGGATCAATAGGATCCAGTTCACCTTCCTTTAAGCCATCAAACTCTTCCTCATCAGTTTTTTCCTCGCCGGGGACTTCATCGCTGGCCGGCGCGGTTTCCGGATTGGTATCTTCGCCCTTTTCTTCCTTCTCATCTTCTTCGGGTATATTTACCGGAGTGCTTAAGCACTTGGCTTCCATTTCCTCCCTCATTGGGTGTGAAGTCGGAATATTTTGCTTATTAAGCTCCCGGTCAATAAGGTGTTTGGCAAATAGTTTGCCTACGGGAGCCTCGATATATTCCGATTCTCCGGCCTTAAACTCGTAAGGCACATTGTTAAAGGTGATCTTGAAGTCTTCGTCAGTCCAATTGGTGAAAAGGACTAAATTGTCTTTTTTCATAGTTTTTAACTAAGGTTTATAAATTAAATTCTTTAGAAGAAGGCCCGATATAAAGCGAGCCTTCTAAAAAGCTTTTAATCAATAGCTGCGCGATGTACCATCGGATAATTGATCTGTACCAATACCCGGGTATTGTCTGAGTCGTCCGCGCCTCTGGCCCAAGCTCCAATTACTAAAGCCTGAGCGACGTCAGCGTCGTCAACCGTTCCGGCGCCAGTAGTGAGATAAATTTGTCCGTTATCCGCTACATCCCCGGAAATCATGTAAGTTTTTCCGTGGATCATATACCAACCATAACGATCGGCTACGATAGCGGCCTGGGCAACGGCGATCGGTCCTTCATTGGACGGAGCGGTGCCGGCCGAATCAGCCAAAACGGTAAGGCCGGCTTCGTCGTAAACTACCGGACTATATAGGACGGTAGAGGCAACCCCTTGCAGGTAGATATATTCGTTTCCTTCGGTGTCAAAAGCCCGAGTTCTCAAAGGATGTTGGGCGGCAGTATCTACGACTGAGGTATCGCCGGCAAACACTTGAGTGTATCCTGTTAAGTGAGCCATAAATTTACTTAAGTTATTTAATTAAAGATTTGAATTTATAACCTTTTAATTGCTATTCGCAAGAAGTTGCGCTGCAACTAAAGGTTGTTCCTGCTACCGTACAATAAACATAAGCGCCTCCAATAGCTTTCATTTTAATACATCCGCCGCGGGTGGCATGACTGGAATCAATTGATACTGTAGTTGTTCCAGTATCATAAAATTCTGCTTTTGCGTTCATGTCCGAAGGCGAAGATGTCCCCACTAAAAGCGGAGCACTATTGGTAAGAGATGGAGTAGTAGTTCCTATCGAAGACAAATCTCCGCTAACGGCTAAATCATCAGTTACGCTCATATCATCAGTAGTGGTAATTTGTTCAGCGGTTAAAGTTCCGGTGGTGGTTATGTCTTTTGCGCTTTTGTAGCCGTCGTTATGACGGATATAAGGCAAATAATCTTCGGCCAATAAATTGCCTACAGCGCCTATTGCCTTATCTATTGCAGGAAATCCGTCATCGCCGCCTTTACTAAAGAAAAATACGCCGATTATGACGAACAACAGCAGTGCGCCTATAACGGCGGCCGCTATTGCGCGCGTACTTCCTTTTTGGTTTCCTTTAAGCATAAAATTAATTTAAGGTTTTTTAGACAGTCGTAATTCCGGTTAATTTACCGTGTCTCTTAGGATTTTTGGTAACCAGGTTACCGCCCAAATAGATGTGGCAAATTAAGGTTGCGCTGTTAGCCGGCTTAATCCATCCGGACCAGCTGAATCCAAGGCCAGTAGGAATGCTGTCGTAATCGTTGCCTTCAATTTTCGCTGATTTAAATTTGATCGGCTGGGTGTCGAATACCGGCAAAGCGTACCAATCAATCTCGTTTTCATTTAAGAAAATCAAAGTTTGAGCGGTAGCTTTCTCATCAGCCAGTATCGGCATGCCTTTATAGAAAAAGGCGGTAAACCCTGCTCCTCCAACTATTTCTTTAACGCCCTTCATAGTGGAAACGTCCCTGGCGATTCTCGCGGCCGGTTCTAAAAGGGATTCATATAAGCCTTCTACGGTTTCATTGCAATAGCCAATAGTCGGTTTTTGCGCTCCGGATCCGCAGGCCCGGTAAAGGGTGGACATCTTGGTTAAAGACAAGCTGCCGCCGGAAGCGGTCTTAGTCGAAGCCAAGGTCGTATAAGTGGCGCGGCTTAATCCTCCAATAGTGGCGACGGTGGTCCCGTCGTCAACCAAAGCAGCTAACCCCAAAGGATCCTTGGAATTGTTGCCGGTGCCATCCGAATAAAAGATAGTCCCTAAATCATCCGCCATATCCTGCGTAGCGGATGCAATTTCGGTGGCGGCCAAATCCAAAACTTTGTCTTCAGTCGCGTTAACCGATAATTCATCCAAAGGCAGGGCTACGGTGATTTTATAGAATTTAGGTTCGTACTCCATATTCACCCGATTGTTAGTAGCCTCAACGGAAAAGGTGTCAAAGCCCGCAAAGGATCCGCCGGTAACGTTCTTAGCGTACTTGACCGGAAATTTAAGCTTTTCCCCTCTCCATTTTTTGGCCTTGCTGACAAACCGGGTAAATAATACGTTACTGCCCAAAATGGTATCTACAAGCTTAGGCATGAGATAATCCTGGGTAGTGGTTGTGACTCTATTTCCCCAAGTCATAAATTTTTACAATTACGATTTAATTAAATCGTGAAAGCTTTTTCCCCTTAGATCAGCCGGAGTCAAGATTGTCTCCTTAGAGCTGTCTATCGGCTTGCCCTGGTCGATGGTGCCTGATGCTACCTTCTTTTTAACTTCGGACTTTTTTTGCTTTTCTTCCTTTTCCTTTTTTTTCCTAAGGTCAAGAATTTCAAAAGCTTTTTTGAAGTCGAGGCTACCCTTGGAATCGGTCGGCCGGTATTCGTCTAATACTTTTAGAAGCTCGTTTTTATCGAACTCTTTGCCGTCCTCTTCCAGTTTTTGAAGGTTGGTATCAATCCATTTTTCCCATTTGCTTACTAAATCGACTTCCGTTTTTTCCGATTTTTTCAAGTCGTCTGATATCTCACCTTTAATCTTTTCCCTAATATGGGATTCCATGGACTTGAATTTTTCGTACTCTTCCGGATCGTCTCCGTAAGCTTTGACAAACCAATCGGGGGCTTTATCTTCACTTTCACGCGGCTTGGAAACTTTTTGTTCGGTTTCCTCAAGCCTTTTCTTAAGATCTTCGACAGTTTCTTCTAACTGCCGCTTATCATCGTTTAAAGCTTTCCAACGTGGATGCTTATGAAACGGAAGTTTCTCATTATCATCATCAGTACTAAGTGGCTTTTTCCCCTTGTCTTCTTCTCCTTCTTCTTTCGGTTTTTCGCCCTCTTCCTTTGGGGCGCCACCCTCTCCGCCCTGATGCGATGGCGGTGTGTCTTCCGTTGGTTTTGGTTCCTCTGACGGGGAGGGAGGAGTTTCCTTCTCCTCTTTATCCGGCTCTTTGGGGGCTTCCTCATCCTTAGCTACAGTGCCAAATGATAAGAATTGATCGCCCCGTTGGATGTCGTCAATGTTTTTTTCTAACATACTTTACGCAGGGAATTATTTAAGCTCGCTCCCGAGAACGAAATTATATATTTTAAATAACAATTACTTTTTTTCTTTTTTTTCGCTTGTTTCGAATTTGCTCTCTACTGCCTTTAAGGCCTTGGTTAAATCGTCAATCATTTCCTTAAAAGTCATATCGCCGTTTTCGTACATCTCGATGCTTTCCATAAAAAGCATTTCAGCCAAGCGGCAATTTTCCTTGATCATCTTGTCGGTCTTAGCCTCCATCACCTTGGCCCGGGATTTTAGTACCTGGCTGTCGGATTTTTTGGCGGCGGACATGATCCGGTTTTTAACCGCCTCCTGCTGTTTTTTATATTCGCTTTCGCTTGAAAGGCAATCGTCGTACATAAATTTATATGGTTAATTATTGAATTGGCACCTGGGCTAATAGCGATTCTCCGCCCTGTTCAACCGGGGGCTGGCCTTCCGGACCGCCTGGAATCTGTCCTGGAGTCGGAGTCGCGCCCGGCATTAAAGGCATAGTGGGTAAGGATAAGTCTCCGGATAAAAGCTGCATCGGGTTGGTTTTCCATAAGAAAAGCTTTAGGGCCGCTTCTTTCGGATCGGAAAATTCTAATTTATCAAATAAGGTTATCGGATCTAGGGCGCCTCCGGTATATAATTCGATTGCTTCGTTTCTCTTGGATAAGCTGTCCTTAGGAATCATCGAGCCTTCCTTTACGCTGACTAAAATTTTCCGGTTTAAATCTGAATTTTTTAAAATAACGTATTCCCGGGCCCGGTCTTTTCCGATGATTGATCCGGTATGTTCTTCGTCGTAATAAACATAAATAAGCTGAGTCCACCAGTTAAAAACTTGGTCGGAAAATTGTTCAATATATTCAGAAATTCCCCCGCCGGCCCTTTCGTTATCCACTCCGGAGGCGATAATTTTACCTCTTACGGTTTTTTCCTGGCTGATTCCCTGCGAAGTTAAGCCCCGGGTACCGAAAATATTTCTTAATTCGCCGCGGTAATCGGTTAGCGTGTTATATACAATGGCGGGAAGAGCCGCGACCTGAAGATTAATAACGGCTTTTCTAATGTCATCCACCCCACTAAGATAAATGGTTCCGCCTTTTCTCACCGCCTCGCTGGCCTTTTTGGCCTGCTCTTCGGTTAAATACTGGCCCGATATGGCCATTCCGCCGTTAGTCTTATCCGCGTTCTTGTCAATTTGTTTTAATCTTTTATTGATTAAATCCTGTAAGGAAATATTTTGTTCTATGATGCTCGTAATATCGAAAGGCTTTTCCCCTAAGTTATAAACTGAAAGAAAGATGAAGGGCATGGCCGGCGCGGTAAAATGGTTATTGCCTTCAACTTTTTCTTTAGTGACCCCTCCTAGTTCGTCAGTCACTTCCTTTTCATCGTCATAATTCCAATGAGGATTTTTTATTTTATCTAAAATTTCCGATCCTAAGCGCCAGAAAGTATATTCAGCGGTCCACCATTCGATATATTTAAGCTTGGTTCCCATTTTTCCATTAGCCAGGTCTTTAATAAACTTGGATTTTTTGGGGAATCTTTTTATAAGGTTGCTGGCTGAGTCTTTGCGGTAGTGCCCGATGTATTCTCCTGTGTAGCCATCCTCGTCGATTGTCGCGTCCGGATCCAATATAAGATCCTTAGGGCTGATCACCTTGGTATCGATGTCGTTCTTTCTTTCTGACCAGCCGACTTTTACCACCCCTAAAAGGTTTATGGCCCAATGCCTGGTCGCTCCCTTAATTTTCAATTTAAGCTTTTGGGTGTCGGCTTGATAAATAAGCATTTTCTGGACTTTGCCGGATATATCCTCGCCTTCTTTTGAGTTATCGGATACTACTAAAGGTTCCGGGCGCTGCTTAGTAGCTACCGGAAGAAAAGCTTCCAGTGATTCAAAAATAAGGTTATCGGCTAAAGGTTTGGCGTCGCCCAGGTCTTCCGCTTTAGAATAATGTTTGCCCAGCCAATAATTTTTATTTTGTTCCTGCCTTTTTTCTAGGTTGCCTTGTTCATCCTTCCAAGCTCCTTGCCATTGGGTGGATAAAGAAATAAGCTCCGAATCTTCCATATTCAATTTAAGCTCGGGAAGAAAATCAGAAATGACGCCTTCGGTTTGTTCGCCGCTGTCGCCTTTTGACTTATTGAAATTTTTAGCTAGAGAAAAAAATCCAGAAAGTAAACTCATAAATAATGTTAAACAATAAAAAAAGGGCATTCGCCCAATACAAAATAATAACGCTTACGTTTGTATTAGACGAATGCCCTGCTTTAATTCGCTCAGGCTATACCGAGAATTGCTCGGCTATTCAGTTGTAAATCTTATTTTCCTTACGGAGTGCTCAATCGCAATCGGTCGACTATTAGCGACCTGGACCGTAAATTTTCCAAACTTCAAATCTCTAATATATTTTATCAACGCAATCTCCGCGCTGGTAAATTCTAATTTTTCTTGCTCTTTTGACATAATAACAAATTTTAAAAAGTAGCGCAAGCGTCCTCCCAGTTATTTTTTAAATACTCTAAAAGCCGGTTGTTTTCTAGTATCTCCTCATTAAACTTTCCGATAAGCTTCCTGGACGCGAATTTGGCGTTCTGGCGGTTGGAAAAGGGCGGGTTGGATACTTCATGCCTAATCTCCTTTAAAGAGCCAATTTGGCCGTCTACGGCTTTAATTATCAATTGTTTTTGGCGGGGGTCAAACATAAAGATTTAAATTATTAAGGTGATAGTGCAGCTTACTATTTTTTTCCCTACTACCTAAGCCAAGGAGGGAAGCTTAGGCTTAAGGTCGAAGCTGCACCATCGCCTTAGTAATCAATCAATATCCCTCCAGTCGCTTTTATCGTCCTGCTCAATAAATTTATCCATATGCCTTTGAGGATTAGGATGCTTCCCTATGACTATTCCCCCGGGCATTATCTCCGGGGCGGCCGGCATGTTCTTAAAAGGACTAGCGCCCATTAATACCTTGCCGTCTTCCGATCCAAAGCGGCTTACCCCGACTCTCCAATATACGGTAGCGTGGGCCCAGTGATCATCCCCGCTTCTCACCCAGATTTTTCTTTTAATGTCGTTAGTCTTAGGATCAACTTCTTTTACCCGGGTTAAATTATTCCAGTGAAGCCAATAGTCGTAAAAGTCTTTTTCCGTACCCTGCAGGGGAATTCTTTTATCAATAAATTCATCGACTACGATTTGAATCATCCGGTTACGGTCCGCTATGACCGCGCCGTGCTCGTCGTTTTTTCCCCACCTGACCAGCTCCTTGGTTTTTCGGTCCGCTCCGTAAGAGCAAAGAAATACCCTTCCCGGATAATCCTCCCTAAGCTTTCTTGATCCGATTAAGTCTCCCCCCTGATCGATTACCGCGATAGCTTTAGGCCAGCGGTTCATTAAAGCCCGGATATCGTTATATGGGTCTTTGTCGTTATCTTCCGTCGGAGTGGCTACGTCATAATAAAAGATTCCGTACTTTCCTCCGATAACGTAGTGCAAGTGTTTACCGGTATCGATTCCGATCACAATCCTTTCGTTATTCGGCGGGGTTAAGATATCTTTAGTCAGGTTCTGGAGTAAATAAGCTTTGGTAAGTTTGTTGCCTCCTCCGACGTAAGGCAAGCCTAAAACTTTGTTGTAAAAGTACTCTTCCGATTTTTCCTTTTGATAGCCTATTATCTCTTTGGCGCTTACCCAAGGACAAATTAACAACGGTATCCAATATCCGGATATTTCCCTTTTCGAATATTTCTTCACCCATTGGCCTTTTCTCCGATCGTCCGGGGATAATTCCTTTTTGCATTTTTTACAAATAAAGATTTTCTTTTCCTGATCAATGCTATGGGGCCAGGCGATATATTGAAAATAATTACAGTGCGGGCATTTAATAAACCAATGGTTTTGGGTGGACTGCTGATAATATTTATCAACTCCGGTCCCTTCAGCTGAAGGGTGGGAAAATCTCCATTCCCATTTAAACTTGGAATGTTGCAACCTGGTGGAATATTGCTCTATTACGTCCGCTTTGGAAGCATCGACTTCATCATAAATATTAAGGTCTGATGGAATCATGATCGCCGCTTTTTGCGTCCAGGTGCCCCGGTAGTGGATAATGTTCTGGCCGACTATCTTTTGCTCGATTGAGTCCTTATCGGCCGTCCAGCGCTGCAGTATGGGGTTTTGGGCAATCATCCGGTTAACCTTGCCTCCGACAAAAGCGTTGCGGTCCGATTCAGTCGGCAAGGTATAGATCATATCCATCTGAATATTTTTGGCCACCCATAAAGATTTTAGGGTAGCCGCGGTGGACATGGTAACCTGGGCGGCTTTCATAATGGCCTGCAAAGGGCTCAGGTCCGAATATACATCAAACATGTACAAATGATTTTTAAAGTCCAGGGGCATTCCACTTTCGGTCTTAATGTTATTTTCCAGCATCCAGGCGTGGATTGATACTTGGGATAATTTCATTGAATTTGCATTTTCTTTTTAAGCTCGTTTTCAAATTTATCTTTTACCTTCAAAAGCTCTTTATACTCTTCGGGGTTAGCCGGTTCTTTGGATTCAACCTGGATTTTTCCGCTATGCTCTTTCTTTTCTGCCGCGTAATCTCCGTTTAATTTATAAGCCATGTTTAAGGCTTCTTTTCGGCTCCGCGTATCTGGTGAATGGTAATAAGCGGTCGCTTCGCCTAAGGTTCTAATAATTCTAATCAACTTACAACCCGGGGCGCTTTCGACAATGATTTTTATTTCCTCGTCCTTTAAAGGTTTATAGCCCTTCCCTTTTGGTTTGCTAAAAGTAACCCAATTTAAGCTGGCTGAAGATAAAAGCTCCTTATGGGTTTTTAAAAGATTTTCGTGTGATAGTCCCGCTTCATTCATGAGTTCTTTAAAGCCGGTACTTTCAGTAATTTTTTGTGGATTATTTGCCATAGCATCAGAATAGCCAACTTCTTTGGCTGCCTTGCGAATACTTCCACCATTTTCAACCATTTTTTGAAACACTTTTTTTTGTTTAATCGTTGCCATATTTACCCTAAAATTAGCCTAAATCTTTAATATTTTTTTTATTTCCCATGCCCTTAAACGCCTGATGGTCGTTTCCATACACTTTTTTAAAGTGATCGTTTACGCTTCCATCCTTTCGAAAAGGCTGTAAAATATCCTTAGAAAAAGTCTTCCGGTCCTGTTTAATTTGTCTGGTAGTTACTTCGTATTTGCTGGCGACAAACTGGCCGTCATGCCGGCAATCGGTTGTGCCGTCCGGATTATAGATCACCCTAAGCTGGTAATCGTAAGGCTCATGGCAGACGTGGCAAATTTTTTTAAACGTTTCTGACATAATTATTCTTTATAGGAATTAGCGTTTTCTTCGTTTTGGATTTCCTTTTCCAGATCAGATATTTCCAGCTCGGACATTGGCCTTAGATACCATAAGGCTTTTTTGGTAATTACTGAAGGTAAGTTTGCGTTATCGGCTGTCTGCTGAATGCAGGGAACGATCCTGACTTTATGCTCCAGCTGAAATTTTTTTAATTCCAAAAGGGCGTCTTCCATTCTTTTTAGCTCTTCCTTTTTAAACTCTTCTTTTTGCCCTTTATTCCCAAAAGGATTAGCAATTTTCATTTTGTTAAACATAGCTTTTAAATTATATCGTCTAATTTAATATCTTTATTTTGCGCGTCGCTTTTTTTAATGTAATCATCCAAGGCCTGGTCCGGTTCGTCCTTGGGTATAAATATCCGGACTTGGGGCAATATTTGCTTTTCAGTTTTTTGAACGATCCTTTTTACAATATTTTTATTTCTTTGGTTTAAGTAAACTTCCAATACGATTAAAATCAGTGAAATTAATAAGCCGGTGATTATCCCTAAAAAGTAACCCATATAATTATTTCTTATCGCTTTTATTTAAAATTCCCTGCAGTTCGGAAATTTGCTCTTCAGTGGCTTCGTCTAAGGTGATATCCGCGATTAAGGCGTTATGGGTTTGCCTTAAGACCGGGATAATTATTATCTTCTCGGCTACCTGCCATTTAATCAGCTTGTTAATAAAGCCCTTTTTTTTTTCAACATTCATTTTGTGCCTTAAAATTTCCTGGGATTCGCTTAGCATGATTGAGCTATCATTTGCCATAAATTTTTTATCTAAATTAATTATTAACCATTGCCACTTCTTTTTTTCTTTTAAACAAATTGGCAAATTTTATTCTCTTGGCCCGTCTTCTTAAATGTCGGCGCTCGGCAAAAGACAGGCTTTTTATTTTTTTTGACAGTAATACTCCGTATACTTCCTGTTTTGCCAGCCTTTCAATTTTTCGTTCTTTAACCTTTTTGATCCGGTTGGCTACCCGGATAGCTATCGCCGCCTTTCTTTGTCTCCAGCCCTTAGTTTCAAAAATAAGCTGGCCTTTAGTAGTAAGCTCCTCTTTTGTCATTAATTTTCTTGCCAATACTTGTTTAAGCGTGGTTTTGTAGCATCCCATAAAATTATATGAATTTTTTAATTGATCTAAGGGAAAAGGTACATTTAGCAGTCTTGTCGACCTTGGCTTTTGACTAAGGTTTTTTTAATTAAGACTTCCTTTTCCCTTATTATTTTAATCCAGGAAAGAACACATGCGGTCGTGTTGTCATACCCTTGAGATCTAGACACTTTGTTTTTCGCTAGGTTATTTTAGCCGACTGAGTTTATTTTAAAGGTAGGATTGGTAGAGTAAACCCTTATGCCTCTATTTTCCTACCGCATGCAATTATATTTTTCCTTCGGTTAATAAATTATGGTTACTCTCGAAATGATCGCCCAAGGTACGGTTATCTTTCATAACTAGGTAAGGAAGAAATACCTGATGGATTTTTACCTGCCTGGTATCGACTAGAGCCATTTGTGCGTCAATCCAGTCCCGTATATTGGCCCAGGCGGTCTTGTAGGCCTGCTCTCTTTGGGCGTCGGTTATCTTCTTAGGCCTTCCCCAGCGATCCTCGCCGCCGTATAATATTTTAACGACATTTTCCACCATGGCCGGAAGTCTGAATCCCATGACTTTTCCGTCCAGATCTAAAGCAAATGATATCGCTTCAAGCGTTCCGTCTTTCCGGTAATCAAACATAACCTTACTTGCGCCATGGGTAGCTAATATCCTTTGGATTTTTTCAAAGGTGTTTTTCCCCGAGCTAGTGTAATTTTTTAATGTCATATTTTTCTTGCTCTTTTTTTAACTTGTATTCCCTATCCGCCCGATCGATTATGTCAAATATCCATTGAACTTCCGGATCTCTAGTTTTTGGCAATGGTAAAGAGGGTTGTTCTAGCATAAAATTAAAATATTGATTGCTGAACTGGCTTACAATTTTCAAGTAAAATTATTGTGTCTTTTATCCCAGGCCGGACGCTATTAAGCGTTTCATTGTCGAACCAATTAAGCCAACCAAGCCTTCCATCCTCTTCCCTAACAACCAAGTGAATATGCAATTTACTTTTTGGCGGATCAATTATGTTTATTACATCGATTATATGCGGACAGTCGCAATTCCTCGTTATTTTAACTATTTCGTATGGTCCGGTATTATAATTTGTTTTTATCATCTGCCCGATTTCAAGTTTCATATTTATTCTTTTAAGCTCACGTGTACCGATCCGCACTCCGGGCACTTGGTGTCTATCAGTTCGAATACCGATTTAAAATCGTGATAGCAGTCATTGCAGGAATAGGAATTAACGGCTGAAGTCTTTTCCGGATCGTAATTTAAAATATCGCTTTCCTTTTTCTTTGACTCGGATTTTTGTTTTGCTTTTTTTCGGTACTGATTCCTTGCGTAGCACTTAGGACAAAGACCACCGCTTAAATATCGCCCCTTTGCCGGTTCCTCTCCGCAGTCCCTACATTTTTTGTTCTTTTCCTTCGGCTTCTCTTTTTTTATCTTAACCGGCTTTAAGCTGCGCTTTTTAAATTTCCTGGGGGATATAACCTCTTTCTCCTCTGGCTTGGTGATACCCCCCCCTATGGCGGCCTCTTGCCCTTCGGAATTCACCTCTACCATTTTTAAAACTTCGTTGGTTTCTAAATCAACGGCGATAAGCTCATTGGTTTTTAGAATTTTGTAAATCTTGATCATATGGCTCCTTCTTTTTTAAAAATTAACTCTTGGTATTTAAACGCTCATATTCCTTTTTAGCCGGGCAGGTATCCCAATGCATCCGATGGCCTTTTACTACTTCGCCGTAATAATCCATAATTTCAATTTCTTCCGCGTCTACCGGTACCCATGCCCCGCCTTTAAATTTACGCATAAAGAATATCAGCCGGTCGCACTTATAGCAGTTTTCAATTTTAGGCATAAGCTAGGTTTTTTAAATCGGCTTCAATCTCCCGGGCTTCTTCGAACTGTTTGCTTTTATTTAATTCGTCCCTTCGGTTTTCTAACTGGTAGCGTTCGATTATCGCCCTGGCTTTGCTTTTAGGTTCTGGCGCTTTATCGCCCGGATCCATGCAGTCCCACTTACAGCGGCACTCTTTGGTACAAAATTGGCAGTTTTCGTCGTATTTTCCAAAACAGGAAGGAAAGCCCCGCTTAACCTTTTCGTCGTCTGCCAGTTGTTTTATTTCGTTAAAATTCATTCTTTTAATTCCGGGTAATAGCTTAGGTCTATTTTTACTCCCGGGTTATCGGCGTCATACCAAACGCCAAATATCTTTTTAGCCTTAGATCCGTCGCGTAATATTTTTATCCCGTTATTTGATTTATTTTCTTTGCCCCACTTCTCGTGGTTTGATTTCCATTTTTTAAGGCGCCTGGATATTTCAAAGGTATCCTGCTTCTGCCAGCGCTCAAGTTTTCCGTTTTCGTTTTTCTCGGTCCAGTAATCCAAAAACTCGTCAACAAGATTATCGCCGTATTCCGATCGGAATTTCTTGGCCATTTCTTTTAAACTTTTTTGCTTTTTGCTTTTTTTATTTTTAAGCGCCCTCTCCTGTAGTAATCTATGTTGTAATCTATGTTCATATATAGTTTGTCCCTTTCCGGCAAACTTGTTTGGCGGTTTCCCACAAACTAGTTTGCCGGTTTTCGGCAAACTGGATTGCCGGTTTTCGGCAAACTGGATTGCCGGTTTTGTACAATCTTGGCAACCGGAATTTACCCACTTTTCCCACTGCTCATTTAAGCGATCCCAATCAATTTTATAGTGAAGAGTCGCTGGCATTCCCTTAAGCTTCTCCTGAAGCAAATTAAAGCCTTTTAGCGATTGCCTGGCGCCGTCCTGCTCATGCCGACTTAATCCTGTTTCTTCACCCATTTCCTTCATCGATTTATAGATCCAACCCTCTTCTCCCTCCTTGCCAAGCCAATAGCCCAGCTGACAAACAAAAATAGCAGCTTTAACGGAGCCCAGGAATTTTGCCAATTTGGGGTAATAGCTAACAGGCCTTCCGACCTGTATTAGGAAATCTCTTAGTTTCATAGACTTATACGACAAGTTTTCGTCTATTTAAATTTTGTAGCGGGAGAAGGATTTGCACCTCCGTCTCCGGGTTATGAGTCCGGCGAATTGCTGCTTTTCTATCCCGCGATCAAAACTAATATTTGTAGGTGATCCCTTTTACGGCCCACATTTGCGCGGTTTGGGCTTCGGTGATGGCGACCGATAAAAGCCTGGCTTTTTCTCCCTGGCCGGCTTCAATACGCAAAACATTGCAATTATCAATAATCGCGGCATAAAGTTCTTTAATTTTGGTTACTTTCGGATCTCCCCCGGGGTTAAAAGTTAATCCGACTGCCTTTTCTCCAAAAGTTAAACCGTCATCAGGACCATTAAATTGAGCTCCCGGGTTTACTGTTGTTGTTTTCGGTTCCATAAATTTTTTATGTTAGTAAGTTAATAGCCGTTGCCGTTGCCGTTGCCGTTGCCGTAGCCGTAGCCGTTGCCGTAGCCGTTGCCGTCGCCGTTGCCGTCGCCGTTGCCGTCGCCGTCGCCGTCGCCGTTGCCGTCGCCGTCGCCGTCGCCGTCGCCGTCAAAATTTACAAACCCCTGGCAACTTTCTTGCTCTAAAAGCTTAGTTGCCATATTTATAATTCGTCAGCCCATTTTTTTTCTTCGCAATCAATGATGCCGACGGAAGTTAGTTTATGAAATCTCACTACTCCGGTTTTATCCAGCTTAGTATTGGTTTTTTTGCCTTCCAGGGCTAATTCTCCTAGACCTTTAGAAGTTCCCCAAGCGCGGATAACATAAGCGTCGGTTAAAACGCACATGTCGTTTTCCTCTTCCGAGTAGCGGCCGATTATGATCCAGCCTCTTTGGAGAATAACAATTTTAATCGGTGAATTAATGGCTTCGGATGACGGGACGTATTTTTGGCCGTCAACCGTGATTTCTTTTCCCATAGCTTTTTCATTAAGATTTAATTAAGCTAAAAATATGTAAAATTTTTTATTCACTAACAAGGCCGGGTAATGGTTTGGTAGTTTCTTATTAGCCGTAGACGGAGACGACTAACGAGCCGAAATCCAAGAGCCATTAAGAAACCCATGCCTTGTTAATGAACAATTAAACCTATTTCCCTATCCGCTTCCTGGACTAACCTATTGTATTCAGGGTTATAGATTCGCTTATGATAATCCGGCATTATTTCAATAAATACCTTAATTTGATTGATAAGCTGGTCTAATTTTTCTTTATCCAACATATGTTTAACTAAGGTGGGCAGGCAGAATACCTTGGTAGGACCCGGATGCCTGCCAAAACATGCTTGTCGTGCCTGGCCCGCCTTAATAAACATATTTTAAGTAAAATACTCCTTGAATTTTTCCCATTGGTCTTCGCGCTCTTCCAAGTCTCTAATAGCTAAAATATCAATGGCAAAATTTTTAAAGGCGTCTTCTATCTCGTTAAGCCTGAAGGCGCTTCTGGGGGGCCTATCCTGGCCTCTGCCGGCCTCCTGGGCGTCTTCCGCGGCACTTCTTAGGTACTTTTCGCACATATCGCGCCAGGTAGTGTTTTTGCCCTCCGGAAGATTTGGCAACACGTTGCCAAATGTCTTATACTCCTTGTATTTTTTATAGAACTGAACGCAGTATCTTAAATTTCTCGCGGAAAATCCCGATCCTAAGTCCCGGCTTAAATTGTCAATTACCGAAAGGCCGTAAATCTTTCTCCGGTCCATTTCGTCGTTAACGTCCGCTATGGCCTGGCCTAATTCCCAGCGCGACTCTAGGGTATTTACATTTTGCTTATAGCCTGATTCCCCTATAATCGATTTGCAGTCTTCTACCAGTTGGATGTAAATTTCGTTTTGGTCCATATGGTTTATTTAACGGACAATCGTCAATTTATAGCCCGGATTATCTCCGAATACGCTTTCAAGCATCGTCCATTTCATTTTCCAGTCCATTCCGACTAAACCTTTTACTTCGACAAATTCAATAATTCCGTCATGGTGATAAACGACAAAATCCATATAGTATCTACAAAGAAAACTGGCTGATCTGCGGTCTTCCGGATTGGCGACTAAAACCGGTATTTTTCCTAAGTATCCATGATTATCCGCGCCTTCCTGTTGTTCAATAAAAAAATCTATTTTAAATTGCCTTTCCCAATCCTTGATTTCACCTTTTTCAAGTTTACGATCCAAAACCCGGGCGTGTCCGGCTTCTTTGCAAGAATGGTAAACATTGCCGTTATACCAGTTGGTCTTGGTCTTATTGTATTTTTTTTCTACTTGGTACATGATTTTTAATTACGCCCCTTTTAATTTTTAAGACGTTAGCCGGGCCGCCGCACTCAATACGATAAAAGCAACTCGAAGTGCAGACGTAATTAGATTGGTTAAAATGCTTTTTATAGCAATACGGTTTTTTCATACCTCGCGCTTTATTTTTCCCCTAATGGCTAAGACTTTGCAGGGCTGGCAGTATTTATCGCTTTTTTTGGAATAATATACTTCTTTGCAATTAGGGTTTTGGCAAATCTTCTTTTTAAAAGCGCTTAGTCTTTTGGTGTAAGTTAGGTTTATGGCGTTCTTATTGGCGATCATATTTAAGATTTTAAATAGGCGAGCGTTAATACTCCGGTCCAGATTATTATATTTCCTACTATCCAAAACCAGGCCGGCAATTCTTTTTTGCCTTCAATCTTCCTTATGGCCTCGCGCCAAAAGATATCCTTTTTGTTTAAGTAACCGGTTGAATGCATATAGCGCATATAATTATTGGTTATTTAAAGCTAATTAATTTACCCGGGTTTGGCTTTCGAATTCCGCTACCGCCTTGGCTAAAATAATCGAATCGGTCTTCTCGATGCTATCGTGGCGGCTCATCTTAATTTTCTCTTCGATAAAACTGATATACTTCTTCGTGTCATTCTCTACCGGAGGGGCAAATTTGGTTATAAACTGGGCCAAGGTGAGCTTTCTGGACTGATCAAGCTCTATTTGCTTAATGCAGGCCCTAAAACCTAATTCCGGGTTGGGAAATGAAGCAAAGCCGCTTTTTCCTTTCTTGGCGTTAGGCTGGCCGGCATAGCGCAGGTTGCAGGGATTATTCAGCTTGGCGGCAATCGATCCGGTTAAAGTAATTATTACCTTGCTGTAGGCCTTAGGCTCTATGTTTAAAGTTACCGGCTCTTCTTTAACTTCGACTTTTCTTATTTCAACTTTGGGCGCCGGATTTAAATAATCGATTTCTTTTTCCGCCCTTACTCCGGCGTGGCCAATTAAGGCTGATCCAATAGCAACGGCTGAAATTAAAATAATGGTTTTGCGCATAAAGATTTTTACTTTACGCTTGCGGGTTAAATACCGCTTTTTAGCATGGGGTTTCATAGTTTTTTTGTTTTTGTTTTTTGCTTGATAAAAATATATAAATGTGTTAATGTGCAGTTCGTAGATGAGTCATTAGTCGTATTTTGGCGCTCTACATTTTGGGGCCCCTGGGTTCGCGTCTCCCGCGATCCGGGGGTTCTTTTTTTATTCCTTAGTCGGAGGCAGGCATGGTGCGAACATGTCCTGCCGCGGAGGTTATCCACAGCTTCGTCCTACCCCCGACCAAAGAATAAAAACATAAAAAAAGACATGTTCTTTACGAACATGTCTTTGAGTATTTTAGCCAATCTTGGTTTATTCTTCCGTTGAGATACCCTTGGTTATCTCTTTGACCATTGCGGGGCGCGGCGGGCTTTCTTTAGGCCCGGCTTCTTTCTTTCTACTTCTCTCGCGTCGCGAGTTAGGTAGCCTTTGGCTTTTAAAGCCAGTTTCACTTCCGGATCGATTTTTAATAAGGCGCGGGAAATTCCTAGCCGCACGGCTTCGGATTGTCCGGATTTTCCGCCGCCGGATACCATTATGGAAAAATCCAAATCTTTATTGCGTCCGGTAAGCTTCAAAGGCTGCATTACGGTCATCATAAGCCCGGCCGGAAAATATTCAGCCGCTTTCATTCCATTAATCATAATAATTCCCTTGCCGTTTTCATAGGCGCGGGTTTGGGCAATCGCCCTTTTTCTTCGGCCGATTGTCGGTATATATCGCCCCTTTAATTCCGCTTCATCCTTTACGGCTTCAGCTTCTTCAATAGGAGCCTTGGTTGTTTTTTTTGTTTCTGCCATATTATAATCAATCTTCAGTTTCCAATTTTCAATTATCAATTAATTGATCATTGAAAATTTACAATTGATAATTATTTAATCTTAAGCCTTTTCATCATGCCATTCCGGAGGCGGTTAGCCGGCAGCATCTGCTTTACGGCTCTTTTTAAAACATCTCCCGGGTTTTTTTGCATCAAGTCGCGCATTTTAAGGGTTTTTAGTCCGCCAGGATAACCCGAATAGCGGAAATATTTTTTTTGGTCCAGCTTCTTTCCGGTAAATTTCGCTTTGGCCATATTTGAAATTTCGACAATTCCGCCCTCATCAAGGTTGGGAGTGTATTCGGGCCGGTTTTTTCCGCGCAAAATTAAAGCAACCTGGGTCGCCAGCCGTCCGACGGTTTTCCCGCTTGCGTCAATTTTATGCAGCTGCCTTTCGATTTTTTTTGCCATATTTTTTTATTTCCTCCGCCGTTCCGGCGGCTCATTTTTATACCAATTCAATCTGCACTATTTCGGCCGCGTCGCCCTGGCGCATTCCCAGCTTCGTTACCCGAGTATAGCCGCCTTTTCTGTCCTTATAGCGCGCTCCGATTACTTCAATCGCCTTTTTGGCCGCCAGCTTCTGGGGGATAATTTCGATAATCCGCTTTTTGGCCGCTAAATCGTTTTTTCGGGCGTAAGTAATTACCCGCTCTAAAAGGGGTTTTACCGCCCGGGCTTTGGCTTTGGTGGTTTTTACTTTTTCGTAAATCAAAATGCTTGACGCTAAATTCCTTAACATCAGCTCTCTTGGCGCTTTCTTTCTTCCCAGGGATTTGATTTTATTTCGATGCCTCATATTGCTAAATCCAATATTCTTAATTCATGGCTTGCTAAAATTAGCTTTTCTTCGGCCGGCCTCTTTTTTTGGCCGGTTCTTTTTCTTCGCCCGCCGTCTCGGGGACAGCTTCTTCCCGGGTCTCCTCTTCAGCTTCCGTCTTTTCTTCCGCATCTTCTTTGACCGCTTCCTTATTCTCTTTATTAATCAGGGCGTTAAACTGGCTGATTAAAATTTTTGTCGCGTCGCGAAAAGCTTTTTCCGGGGTAATCGTCCCGTCAGTCCTGATCGCCATGTTTAATTTTTCCCAATTAGTCATTTTTCCGACGCGCATATTCTCCAAGTTGACTCCAACGTTTGAAACCGGAGAAAAAATCGAATCAATTTCTATATATCCAATCTCGGTATTTTTCTTTTCGCGGGCTTCAACCGGTTCGTAGCCTTTTCCCTGGGCAACGTATATCTCCATCTTAAGGTTGCCGGCCATGTCGGTAATATTGGCAATCTGCAGTTCCGGATTGATTATTTCCACCTGGGCGTTTTTGGTGATATCCGAGGCTTTGACTTTCTTTTCGCCATGGACGTCCAATTCCAGCTTTACCGGCTCTTCGGAAAAAACTTTCAGCCTTAGCCTTTTTAGATTCAAAACTATTTCCAAAACGTCTTCTTTGATGTGCGGCAATGACATAAACTCATGGTCAGCGCCTTTAATCTTTACCCCGACAACGGCCGCGCCCGGCAAGCTCGACAAAAGCACCCGGCGGAGCGAGTTGCCGATAGTAATCCCGTAGCCGGGATAACAAGGGTAAACCGCTACCAGGCCTTCGTGGGCTTCCGTTCCTTTTTTAAATTCGACGTTTTGTGGTAAAGCTATGGTTTCCATATATCTTTATTGAAAATTCCCTCCTTGGGAATATTTAATTTATCTTGAGTAGAATTCGACGATCATCGCCGTATTGATATTTGAAGGGATATCGTCGTCGGTCGGCGCGTGCAAAACTTTCGCGCTTAAGGCCTTTTTGTCGACGTTCAGCCAGCTGGGATTTTTTTGTTCTTCTTTTTTCTCCAATAACTGCCTGAAATATTTTTGCCGTTTGGAAGATTCTTTGACGCTTACTATGTCCCCGGTTTTCACCTGGAAAGAAGCGATATTGACTTTCTTTCCGTTAACAAGGAAGTGGCCGTGCGAAACCAGCTGTCTTGATAAATCGCGGGAATCGGCAAAGCCTGTCCGGTAAACCGTATTATCCAGCCTTGTTTCCAATAGCCTAAGAAAGTTCTTGCCTTTGTCGCCTTTTTCTTTTCCGGCTTTTTCAAAAGTAAGGACAAATTGCTTTTCCAAAAGATGGTAGGTTTTTTTGGCTTTTTGCTTTTCCTGGAGCTGTTCGCCGTAGCCGGACATCCGGGGCTTTCCTTTAGCTCCGTGCGGGCCGGGAGGAAAATTTCTTTTAACAATACCGCAGCGGGCGGAACCGCAGCGGGCGCCTTTTAGGAATAGCTTCTCGCCGATTCTCCGGCATTGTTTGCATTTTGGATCTAAATTTCTTGCCATATTATATTCAATCTTCAGTTTACAATTACCAATTTTCAATTTAATTGTTAATTGTACATTGTCTATTGATAATTGATTACACTCTTCTGGGTTTTCTCGGACGGCAGCCGTTATGGGGGATGGGGGTGATATCTTTAATTGAAGTGATTATTAATCCGTTGGCGTTTAAGGCCCTTACTGCCGCGTCCCGCCCGATACCTACTCCGCGGACGAATACGCTTACTTCCCTAAGCCCGTAATCGTCTTTGGCTTTAGTACAGGCAATCCGGGTAATAATCTGGGCGGCGTAAGGGGTGGCTTTTTTCGGGCCTTTGAATCCGGCGATTCCGGCTGAAGCCCAGGAAATTACGTTTCCGCCTAAATCAGTTAAAGTAACAATGGTATTATTATAGGTCGATTTTATAAAAGCCTTTCCGACCGGAACTTTCTTGTCTTTCTTTTTGCCCTTTTTCTTTTTTGAGCGGCTCGGGCCTTTGGCTTTTTGTTTTTCCAATTTTTCTTTTACGCTGTCCGGCAGTTCAACCAAATCATTTCTTCTTTCCCGGCGTTCTTTGGGCTCATCATCGCCCGCCGATAAAGAGCCTTCGCCGGCTTCAAAAATTTTAGCGTCTTCTTTCGCTTCCGCGGGTTTTTCAGCCTTAATCTCGGCGGCTTGTTCCGCTTCGGATTGGTTTTCCAAAGCTTTCCCGCTTTCTTTAACTTCTTCTTTTTCTGTATCCGCCGGCTTATCTTCCGACGGGGCAGATGATCCAGTTTTTGTATCTTTTTCTTCAGTCATAATGCTAATGAGTAAATTGAGATGCCGTTTCTAAATGTTTCAAAATTAAGTTTTCTGCCCGGCCGGCTTTCTTCCCGATCCCATAGTTTTCCGGACATTGCCCCGGACTGTCCGGGTGTTGGTCTTTGTATGCTGTCCGCGGACCGGCAAGCCTTTGATGTGGCGAAGGCCGCGGTAGCAGCCGATATCTTTCAGCCGCTTTATGTTGCCCATAATTTCCCTTTTCAATTCTCCTTCAACCTTATTCTTTTTTTCCACGATTTCGCGGATTTTATTGCCGTCGGTTTCAGAAACGTCTTTTACGCGGATATCGGGAGAAACTTTGGCCTCGGCTAAAATTTTATTGGATTTTGAAACTCCAATGCCAAAAATATAAGTCAAAGCGATTTCCAGTCTTTTTTCGTTTGGGAGCGAAACTCCCGCGATTCTTAATGCCATAATATTTTATATTTTTTGTCCGCCGTCTGGCGGAGAAAACTTCCTGCCTGCCGGCAGGCAGGTTTCTGAAAAAGTTTTCAAAGTCTATCCCTGCCTTTGCTTGTGCTTCGGATTTTTACATGTTACCCAAAGACGCCCTTTGCGGCGGACTATTTTACAATCTTTACAAATTACTTTTACCGAAGATCGAACTTTCATATATAACTTCTATAAAATACTCGTTAATGCGTAAAAATTTTCCCGCCCGGAATCGTGCGGGATTAAAAATACTTTTCCTTCAGCTCTCAAAGCCGGTAGGTGATCCGGCCTTTGGTCAAATCATAAGGGCTAATCTCTACCCTTACCCGGTCGCCCGGCAGAAGGCGGATTTTATTCATCCTCATCCGGCCCGAAAGGTAGGCGAGAATTTCATGCCCGTTTTCCAAAATAACTTTAAAAGTGGCCGAAGGCATGGCCTCAACCACTTCACCTCTCATTTCAATAAATTCCTTCGAATTTAATACTTTGTTTTCTTCAGGCATTCAGCTAGCGAAACACAAAAATTTTGCCCAGCCCCGTAAAAAAACGGCGGGGCAAAATTACGTTTAGATTACGTTATTTTGATCGTATGATAATTATATAGAAAAACTTATGGCTTGTCAACACCCCTCGGCTAGCCGGTCTTTTACCTAAAATTAGTCGCATTTCCCTATGCAAATGTCGCCATCAGACACAATATCGCCGTTTAACTTAATATCGCCATTTACTTCAAGCTTTTTACTCGGACTCGTCGTCCCGATGCCGACGTTGCCGGATGAATTTATATATAAACTAGTTACCAGGCTACCACCGACCGCTGTTTGTATAGAAAAGTCGGATGCGTAAATAGCGTCGGCAATATTCTGTATTTTACTGACTGTCCTGCCTATGAGAGTTTGTCCGCTAGTAGTTCTATTAGCGTAAAAATTGACACCCGACCCTGTATTGACAGCCGCCGTTCCGCTATTTTGTATCCCGATATTCACTGACCCTGTTGAATTTGCCCCAGTAGCAAAGATGGTATTTCTAACACCTTGAGCAAGCGGGCCAGTCCCATAAATCCATAATGGGTTTACAGTAGATGCCCCGGCAACTTGAAGCGTGCCGGAAGTAGGGGCGGTCGTTCCGATGCCGACATAACCGTCAGTTGTTATCGTCACCTTTTGCCCGGTTCCAATCGTCATGCTGTCTGAAATTGTTAAGGCATTGCTATTTGATTGGTCTATGCCAACAATCCACTGGTCTTCAGTATTTTTAAATGACAAAGCGGAATCTAATGCCGCGCTTCTCTCAATTAGTAGTTGCGGCGCGGCGGAACTAGCAAACATATGAAGCAATGTCACCGGACTCGTCGTCCCGATGCCGACATTGCCCGGATTATAGATATTATTGCCGTATACGGTCCAGCCCGGGTTATCCGCTTTGGCAATTTGATAGTTTAACGCCAAAGATATTACCGCTAGAGCCAGATAAAAATACTTGTTTAGAAAAATCTTTTTCATAGGAATTTATTGACTATTTGTAAATATTTTAAGTTTATTAGTTAACTCCCGCGCGCCAAAAAAAATTAGTTCCCAAAAAGACTTTAGCTTAATATGAAATATAGAGTCTGAATTTTGGGGTGCATTCCAGATAGGAATCTATACTTATGTACATATGATTATACTTTTGACGATTTTAATAATTCTTCAATTTTATTTTTATCTCTAGAAGGAAAAATTACAACTAAACTATGCTTCCCGTCAGGGAGCTCCCTATCTTCTTTTGGGCCATCTTTAAATATTTGAAGTGCATACGCCAAGACGTCAATCATTGTTATCAGATCTTTCAAATCTAATTCAGTTGGCAGACCATCATGGGCGATAATAACCTCAGATTGATTTATCCAAGAAAAATCATGTAATATTTCATTAAGAGCATCCCAATTTCTTCCAAAGTATGGGGGTTTTAAGGCATATTCATAAGCTAGCATTAAATCTTCTTTCGTTTTTAAATCTTTGGGAATTAACGCTATGTAAGATTTAATATATTTATCCTTCAATATTTTATAGTTTACCTCTGGTAAAAAAGTAAAGTTACTGTTTTTTTTTGTCATAAAATTTTTAATTTAATGGAGTAAATGATTTATAATGATCAGGTGAATAATAATATTCTCCACCTTTACCTTGAATAATTCTTTGGGGTCCAGCATCTTTTGAGCCTGGTGTTGGATGAACATATTCTTTGTAATAGCCGGCTTCCTGCGGAGGCAATAACTGTTTATCATTCCTAAATGTATCTCTTGCCTTTAATTCTCCACTTAGTATCTTTTCTAATGTTGGCTTAAGGTCAATATTTCCTTTAAAAAGAGTTTTTCCAAAACTTTCAACATTTATATTCTTAAGACTTGTCTTTAAATTCCCAATACTAGCGCCTTTGGAAAAATTTTTTGAACCGCCGGGCGATTTAGATAATAACATCAACATTGCATCAAATTCTTTAGGGTGAGCTTCTATCCAATCGGCATTTCTTTGACTCCATTCTTTATACGCTTGCCATTCCTGTCTAACTTTATAATCGGCATAACTTTTTGCAAGAGCTAAAACTATCGATGCATAGGCTTTAGCCTCTTTCCAGGAAAGGTTTCCGTTAGGATCTATATAAATTATAGGATTATTTCTAGCGTAAGCATAACTATTTAGCATTTGAGGATCGGATAGTAGTTGTTCTAATTCTTGGCCATATCTGGCATTAAACTGGTCGTAATTTGTTCCAATATCATTAAATACCGGATCAATACTCACAAACCTCCCAATACTCGGGTTCTGGTACCTCGCCCCAAAATAATAGAGGCCGGTTTCATCATCAAGCTCTTTTCCCGTAAACTTGTAATCATTTTCATATGTCCCAGCCTTCTCATCAATCCTTATCCCCCCGTACGGATAATAATCCAATAGCTGTAAAACGTCGCCATTTTCATCAGTATCCACGTTAGCTCCGGAAAGATGGTCAGCGTGGTGGTAGGCAGTGCTATTGACTATTTCCGGGTCTAATGAGTCTTCCGTAGTTTGCCTTAGCGTTCCGCCTTTTTTTATCAGCACCCCTCCATTATGCCTTACCAGGAGCTTGTGGTTCTTTAGGTCGATTTCCAGCCGGGAATGATCGGCTATGGTTAATACTGCTCCGGCATTGACGATTACATCTCCCTGGGCCCGGGCTTTGCCGGTAAAAGTGCATGACACGCTAATCGTCCAGTCGCCTGAAGGCGGAGGGGTACAGTCGGGGTTAATATCTATGGTTTGCCTTATCAGGGAAGCAACTCTTTCGCCTCCGGCGAAAATGTATTTCCGGATGTCTTGGCCTTCGACTTCATAGTATTGGTTAATGTAAATCGTGGTCGAGCTGGCGGTTGGGGTGGTTTCTGCCTTTTTGATTCTGTTTCCGTCCTGGTCGTATTGATAGGTGGTTGTCGCCGTTCCATTGTTTGATTGGGTTAGCCGGTTATTGTAGTCCCAGGAGTGGGTCCAGGTGCCGTCATTGGTCAGGTTACCGTTTTGGTCATAGCTATATGTTGCGCCGTTAATATTGGTGGCGGCGTGGGGGTTGGCGTAGTTTGAGCCTTGATCGCCGGCGTAGTAGTAATTGCCAATGTCTGATTTATTCGTTATATTGCCGATGGCGCTGTAGCTGTATGTTTCGCGGTAATTGGAGCCGGATACGGCATTGGTGCTTGACGCCACAGTCAGGCGGTGGAGATCGTCGTAGGAGAAGTCCAGGGTTTTGGCGGTGTTGGTAGAGGAGGAGTCTGTAATATTAGCCGGAACAATGAATATGAATTTTAGGAGTTTTTCCTTGGTCATTTTATTGCTGCTAAAAACCATAAATTAGTAAAGCGAAGTTGCCAACAGTTTATATACTTTTTAAAGCAAATTTTTTGACTTTAATAGGGGTTAATGCTCTGTTATCTTGTAAATTACCCTGCGACAGAGGGGCGATATCGGCTTTTTGGATACTGGTTTAAAAATCTACTATCTGTCTTTTATGAGATTAGTAATGTAACCAAGGATTTTAGATATTACATATACCGATGCGGTAACTATAAATGATATGAATAGTCCAGTTATCGGCATTAGATTATCACCAGCATCACCAATTACCAAATTAAAATACTTCTGTTGTTCTTGTGTCTGTTCATTAAGGGAAAAAACACCGTCATTATTAAGATCAAAAGAGGCAAGTTTACGTTTTAAATTGTGATCGTAAATCGTTGTTTGGGCAATCAGCCCAACATATAATACTAGAAAAAGTAGCACGTAAAATATCTTTTTCTTCATAAATTTAGGAAATAATTTTGTATAAACTTTTAAGCCTAAGAAGGTACCCATTTCATATCTAAAAAATTAACTATTTAATAAACAGCTGATAGCCATTCAAATAGCTCAATATCTTTTTTTCCTGGTTGATAATTAAGCCAATAGCAAATTTATTTCTATTACTACTTAATTATTCGCCTTTATTTTTTAACCACTTAAGCAGATCTTCACGAGTTTTATATTTATAATCCACGCCTTCTTTAACTCTTTCTAAAATCATATCCACAACCTTATCTAAACCATAATATTCATCGAGAAATCTCAAACCATCATCAGTAAGTGTAAGCTCGTGGTTATTCAATTGTTGTAACTCATACAATAATCCATCTATATTTGAAAAATCACTTACAAATTTTTTACGATTATTGCCAAAGCTCTCAACGGCCAGAATCTTATCCTTATATTTACTAAATATCGCTTCTTTGTTCATAAATTTACCTTAATTAGATTTATTAATTATTGAACTTATATTATCCAACTTCTTTTGGTCTGTCACCTTGTAGTAAGAAGATATTTGCCCACTTCCGTTTGTAATGCTAATAAAATTATTTTCGGCATTATAATAAACCATGTCTGAACCTTCTGCCCATGAATGAGTATAATTCTTACTGTCTATAAAATTATTAGCTTTATTATAATAATCACTAACATTTTTTGCTCCTACTTCAACACCATGTTTTACATAGTGCCCCACTAAGCTAGCAACATCATTGCCTGCCTCACCGATTGACCATGCCCGACCAGTAAATTTAAAACCTGCATTCTGAACAAATAGTTTTCCTAGCCTGGCGACGTCCCCGGCATTATTTGCAATTTTATTAAAATAGCTGGCAATTTTTACGGCTCTGGCTCCATTTTTAATGTACCCGAATACGGCTGGAACGGGTAACGCAAGGCCAGCAGCATCAAGTCCTACGAAAAGTCCATTCACGAAACTGTGTTGCTTGTTAAAATCATACAGCGATAATCCCAAAGAAATAACATCGATCGCAGATTCCCAATATTCACCAGTAACATCAACATGTTTTAGGGGGTTGTTGCGCGCATAACTGTAGCTGTTTAGATTCTGTGGATCTGCCAAGAACACCTCGTATGATTTGCCAGTTTTTTGCTCTATCTCATCCCTATTGCCGATATTCAAATAAACTGGGTCTTGACTAATAAAGCGTCCTATGGCGGGATTTTGGTATCTGGCCCGCATATAGTATAAATCGGTACCGTCGTCATATTCGTGCCCAAAAGCCTTGCGTTTATTGTCAATGTTCCCAGACCTTTCATTAAGCCTTATTCCACCAAACGGGTAATAATCCAGTAGCTGTACAACGTCCCCATTTTCATCAGTATCCACGTTAGCTCCGGAAAGGTGGTCAGCGTGATGGTAGGCAGTGCTATTAACTATTTCCGGGTCTAATGAGTCTTCTGTAGTCTGCCTTAGCGTTCCGCCTTTTTTTATCAGCACCCCTCCATTATGCCTTACCAGGAGCTTGTGGTTCTTTAGGTCGATTTCCAGCCGGGAATGGTCGGCTATGGTTAATACTGCTCCGGCGTTGACGGTTACGTCGCCCTGGGCCCGGGCTTTGCCGGTAAAGGTGCATGACACGCTAATCGTCCAGTCGCCTGAAGGCGGAGGGGTACAGTTGGGATTAATATCTATGGTTTGCCTTATCAGGGAAGCAACTCTTTCGCCTCCGGCGAAAATGTATTTCCGGATGTCTTGGCCTTCGACTTCATAGTATTGGTTAATGTAAACCGTGGTTGAGCTGGCGGTTGGGGTGGTTTCTGTTTTTTTAATCCGGTTTCCGTCCTGGTCATAGCTATATGTCGAAGTGGCGGTTCCATTGTTTGATTGGGTTAACCTGTTATTGTAGTCCCAAGAGTGGGCTCTGCGCGATACCTTCCTCGCTATTCATGGAAAGCGCAGTTGACGTACCATTTGGTCCTACAGCAACCAAGAGAAAACCTAAAGGAGTTAGCCCCATGTTCTCGATATCTTTCAGTTTTTAAAGGCCATCGGGCAACCTTGGGGATTCAGTGCGGTTTACTGCGATTTCGGTGATTATGGTACTAATTATTGGCCAGCTGGCCTTTATGCTGTAATATGCAACCTCGAATTATCAACTAGTTATCAACTTGCATTATTCTTGGATCAGCGTCATCAATTGATCGTAAGCTCTTGGCGGTAAAGCCACTGACAAATAAACAAAACAGCGGATAGACGGCGGTAATAACCACCTTTCCTAAACCCAGTGGAAGCCGGGTATGGAAGCAAAAACCCATCCTTTAAATCCGCCAGAGCTTACTGCAGAAGGACTAATACAATAAATTTTATGCTAAATTTATTCAATAAAATTTTAATTTTCCTTCTCCCATTCTTGTAAAGTCATTTTTGCATCAAAGCTAGCCAAGCCTCTCTGCTTCATTAACTGTTTTAATACTTTTTTCGCCTCCTTTGTTGATGATAATAAATGAGAAGCTGACCATAGGCGAACGTATGGATTATCATGCTTCAATAAGGGTAAAAGTAAATTAAATTGAGGATCATTTTCCTTAATTTTATGATAAATAATCATCAACTTCTCATATGCCTTATTGGCTTTCTTATAATCCCCTTTCTCCGTCCCTATTCCATGCTCAGCGGCATATTCAATATATTCATTTACTAAATCATTTAATCCGACTGTCATCTCAACTCACCCCCCTTCAATACTTGGCTTAGCACTTCTTGGCCAAATTTATACTGTTGTTCATAACTCTGCCCGCTAACCCAATCTCTTACTGTCTGACCTCCTGTAAAACTTCTTTTTGAAGAATAATAAGCATTTATTTTCTGATTAACCTCCTTCGACACACTCATCAAATTTTGAGTATTATGAATTTGCTCTTCTCCAAATTTTTTTATATTTTTTCCTGTTTGCTCAACTATGTGATGCCATTCCTTTCCTTCTCCTGCTGCTCCAAATGCTCTTTTGAAGCTCCTAAATGATTTAAAACCTATTCCTATGTTTTTACCTTCAGTACTAAGCAGGGTTTTTACAATACGTCCCCCAAGACTTAGCGCCTTAGAAACCATAGCTCCAGCGGCTTCCATTACAATAATATCCCTCCCAATTTTTACAATCTGCTGGCTGAAAGATTTAAATAATCCATGATTATTATCTCCAGCTGGCTGGGGCTCAGCTAAAGAGCCATAAATTACACAACCTAATACCGCGATTGCTATTGCAAGAGGATTTTCTCCAGTTACATCAACATATTTTAGGGGGTTATTTTTTGCGTAACTGTAGCTATTTAGCCCCTGTGGATCGGCAAGATATTCATTTACCTGTACACTATATCGGTTCTGAATATATTGGCTATTTTCACCCAAATCAAGAAAAAGAGGATCTACTGATAGGAATCTGCCAAGAGAAGGATTTTGGTATCTGGCCCGCATATAGTATAAATCGGTACCGTCGTCATATTCGTGCCCAAAAGCCTTGCGTTTATTGTCAATGTTCCCAGACCTTTCATTAAGCCTTATTCCACCAAACGGGTAATAATCCAGTAGCTGTACAACGTCCCCATTTTCATCAGTATCCACGTTAGCTCCGGAAAGGTGGTCAGCGTGATGGTAGGCAGTGCTATTAACTATTTCCGGGTCTAATGAGTCTTCCGTTGTTTGTCTTAGCGTTCCGCCTTTTTTTATCAGCACCCCTCCATTATGCCTTACCAGGAGCTTATGGTTCTTTAGGTCGATTTCCAGCCGGGAATGGTCGGCTATGGTTAATACTGCTCCGGCATTGACGGTTACATCTCCCTGGGCCCGGGCTTTGCCGGTAAAGGTGCATGACACGCTAATCGTCCAGTCGCCTGAAGGCGGAGGGGTACAGTTGGGGTTAATATCTATGGTTTGCCTTATCAGGGTAGCAACTCTTTCGCCTCCGGCGAAAATGTATTTTCGGATGTCTTGGCCTTCGACTTCATAGTATTGGTTAATGTAAATCGTGGTTGAGCTGGCCGTTGGGGTGGTTTCTATTTTTTTAATCCGGTTTCCGTCCTGGTCGTAGCTATATGTCGAAGTGGCGGTTCCATGGTTTGATTGGGTTAGCCGGTTATTGTAGTCCCAGGTATGGGTCCAGGTTGAATCGCTCGTCAGGTTGCCGTTATTGTCGTAGGAGTTGGTTATTCCGTTAATACTGGTTGCCGCGTGGGGGTTGGCGTAGTTGGTGCCTTGGTAGAGATAATTGCCGACATCTGATTTGTTCGTTATGTTCCCTATGGCATTGTATGAGTAGGTTTCTCTGAAATTATCGCCGGATACGGCATTGGTGGAAGACGCGGTTGTTAATCTGTGCAGGTCATCATAGAGGAAATCTAGGGTTTTGGCGGTGTTGGTATTTGAGCTGTCAATTATTTTTGTAATGTTGCCTACTTTATCGTAGGTGTAATCCAAATGCTGAAGCGAGCTTGTAGCGATTGAAGTTTGCTTTTCTTCGAGACGATAGAGTTTGTCTTCGTCGTAGATATAATAGCTTGCGGTATTATTAGCGTAATTCTCGTAGGTTTTTTGGCCCAGGGGGTTGTAGTCGGCGTCTTCAAGGAGATAGTAATAGATTGAATCGTCAGATTGCTTCTTACTTACTTTTTCCAATAATCCTCCGTTATTGTATTCGTATTTTATTTCAGTTGAATCAGGGAGGGTTACGAGCGTTTGGTTTCCTTGTCGGTCATAGGAGTAGGTTGTAGTATAATCGGTTGAATTAATAGTTTTTCTTTCGCTCGCAACTAAACCGAGGGGGTTATAGGCCAGATTGAGGACGCTGGCGGTTGTCGTAGCGCTACAGAGTCTTCCTTTTCCGTAGGTGCAGGTATCGTAGCCGTAAGCTACTTCGGTTCCGGCAGAGCCGGTATAGTTTTCGGTCAGGGCGCGGTTTAAGTCGTCGTAGGTGTAATTTACGGTTTGGTTCTTAGGGTCGAGTTTTGAGGTGAGGTTGCCCGAATCGTCAAAAGTATAGGTCCAGGTGCCGTAGGTTCCGTCGCCGGAGGCATGGAGGTCTTGGGCGGTTAATCTTCGGCCAAGGGCGTCGTAAGTAAAATTGCGGATGTTGCTTAGCGCGTCAGTGATTTTGGTCAGATTACCGAGTAGGTTGTATTGATAATAGGTAGAGTAAGTACTGGTCGCGTTATGCTCGTCCACTTGAATCAGGTTATCATAGGCGTCCTTGTACAGATCTTTGATTTTATTCTCCCCGTCGGTTATAGTTACTTTCCAGTCGTCGTAGGCATTGGTGGTAGTGGCAACACTATTTACGACTTGGGTTACCCTCTGGAGGGGGTCGTAGGTGTAGTTTATTAAAAGCGAGCTGGTGGCCGTCATCGGAGTTGACGAAGCATTTAGCGAAAAATATGGCAGGGATTCTTTGTCTAATAGCCCCAGCTTGTTATAAGTATAGTCTTTTACCGAATAGGTGTTGCCGTCTTCGGCTTTGTTTCTTTCCTGCGTTTTCCGGTTAAAGCCGTCTAGGTAGGTATAGCTGGCTATATTTCCGGCAAAATCCGGGTAATTGTAGCTTACTTCTAGATACGGGCGGGTTGAGGTGCTCGCGTTTTCGACCGAGTTCCATAGTATGTAATTTCCGCTTAGAATCGGGCCGGCGTAGGCTTCGTCGATTATATCATGCCCTTCCCGGACGCCGAGCTTTGTCCAGCCGCTCTTATTTATCAGGCTGGTGCCGGTCGCGTTAAAGCTAAGAGAATTGTATTGGTCTAGGGTTATCCCGCTCGAAATATCAATTCTTGAGGATAATTCGGCTGGAGTATGGGTTGATCCGCACTGGTCATAATCGTCCGCGTTTAGAGACGAGGTTGAGTCCTGATTGGCGCTGACCGCGCTGATAAAGTCATTGCCGTCGTTGTCCGCGGAATCTTTGTCAAAGACATATAGCTTCAGGCTGGCGGATGTAATAACCGCGTCTTCCGGCAAAGAAGAGGTGTCAAAAGCCATAAAGCCCCGGTAAATCCTGAATTCGTCATTGCCTATCCGGCTTTTGTTTGATTCGGCCCGGGAAAAAGTGCCGGTATAGTCGAGCGCGGTCCCGTAGGTTGAATTATGAACCTGGTTCCAATCCATTGTCTGGAAGCCGGCCGAAACTTGCCCGTCGCCCGGAACAGCGTAAAAAGTTGCCGTACCGCCGCCTGAACCTCCTGACGAAGAGCCGGTTAGATAATCGGTTCTCTTTACCATCCTCGGCAGTATGCCGTCATTATATTCATAAACAGTTTTCGTAACCAAGCTTGACGGATTATCAATATCCGGCTGTTTTTCTTCGATTGGCCGGTCAAGGGCGTCGTAAACGATCTGAAAAACCTTGCCGTTTGGGTCAGTAGCCAGAAAAAGGACAACAATAGGGGCAGGGCCCATTTTCAAAACAATTGTCATATCCATCTATATATTCAAATAATTATTTATCAGTCCATTGTTTAGTACTAAAATTGTACATAGAATTTGGGTTTTCTATAATAATTTCATAATCCTTTTTTTCGATATTCCTAATAGTATATTTAAGCTTAGATCGGCAATAGCCACAAGACATAAAATTTCCAACTGGCGTATTTTTTAATAATAATTTTTCATCGTCAATTTTATAATCAGCGAATAAATAATCATACCCGCAGTTAGAGGGGTAAATTATTTCTATAAAATACACTTTATCCCCTTTCCATTTACTATCCTTGATATAAGGATCAAAATATTTTCCCGAAGAAAAAAAACACCCGCCATATGAATATTCAAAGTCTTCACGTTTTTTCAATTCATCTTTGTATTTTCTAATGATTTCCCTATTTTTTTCAGATGGAAAATAATAGTTAAATATAAAGATGCCTGATAGAAGCAGAATCGCTATCATTAATAATAAAATTTTCTTTGACATACATTGAATCTAATTATTAAATATTCTCCAAATCGAAGCATTTGGCAACCCAAGTCTTGATCGCAGAGCGTCTTCTAAAAATAAGCTCGGTTCCTTATAAATTGGACGCGAGATATAAGCTTGCCCGCTACTATTGAAATTTATACCTCCTCTTGCGCCTTGCACAGATGCACCAAAATGTCTTGAAAAAGCTTCTGCAATGCTGTTTTTACCGACCCCTCCCCTACAAGAATATAATTCAATTTTAATGTCGCCTTTTCTTATATTCTTAGTGCTTAGCTGACCGACAGTTATATCTGTTGCCGGATTAAAATCTGACACTTTATTATTACTCATAATAGAGGCTGTTGTATTTGTTTGCATATTTGTTCCCGGCTTAGTTTTTGTCGTATTGCCAAGATATAGCGATTGCTCCGACCCATGGCCATAATAACCAATATACGAAATGTCTGTTTTTGTGTTAAGAGTTTTATTCCACATTTCAGGACTACTACCCTCCATAACGTATATGGGCTCGCTAAATCCATTTTGAATCATGGTTTGGGCCTGCTTATAGGCCAAATCTCTAAAATAATTTTTGTTTTCTTGATTGCCTCCATAAAATACGATACCAGTTAAGCCGTTAGGATCAATATAATACAGAGGGTTATTATTAACATAGCTATAAGAATTAATTTTTTGAGGATCAGACAAATATTCATTTTCGTAGTCTTTATTTATATCACCGCTTCCAATAATATTAAATAACGGATCCTGGCTAATCCATTTCCCAATACCGGAGTTATAATATCTAGCTCCAACATAATCCAGGCCGGAATCCTCATCTCTGATATAACCGGCAAACTTGTAATCATTCTCATACGTCCCTGCCTTTTCGTCAATCCTCGTTTCCCCGTACGGATAATAATCCAATAGCTGTACAACGTCCCCATTTTCATCAGTATCTGCGTTAGCTCCGGAAAGGTGGTCAGCGTGATGGTAGGCAGTGCTGTTGACTATTTCCGGGTCTAATGAGTCTTCTGTAGTTTGCCTTAGCGTTCCGCCTTTTTTTATCAGTACCCCTCCGTTATGCCTTACCAAGAGCTTGTGGTTCTTTAGGTCGATTTCCAGCCGGGAATGGTCGGCTATGGTTAATACTGCTCCGGCATTGACGGTTACATCTCCCTGGGCCCGGGCTTTGCCGGTAAAGGTGCATGACACGCTAATCGTCCAGTCGCCTGAAGGCGGAGGGGTACAGTCGGGGTTAATATCTATGGTTTGCCTTATCAGGGAAGCAACTCTTTCGCCTCCGGCGAAGATGTATTTTCGGATGTCTTGGCCTTCGACTTCATAGTATTGGTTAATGTAAATCGTGGTTGAGCTGGCCGTTGGGGTGGTTTCTGCCTTTTTGATTCTGTTTCCGTCCTGGTCGTATTGATAGGTGGTTGTCGCCGTTCCATTGTTTGATTGGGTTAACCGGTTATTGTAGTCCCAGGAGTGGGTCCAGGCGCCGTCATTGGTCAGGTTGCCGTTTTGGTCATAGCTATATGTTGCGCCGTTGATGCTGGTTGCCGCGTGGGGATTGGCATAGTTGGTGCCTTGGTAGAGGTAATTGCCGACATCTGATTTGTTCGTTATATTCCCTATGGCATTGTAGTTGTAGGTTTCTCTATAGTTTCCGCCGGATACGGCATTGGTGCTTGAGGCAACAGTCAGGCGGTGGAGATCGTCGTAGGAGAAGTCCAGGGTTTTGGCGGTATTCATGTTTGAGCTGTCTATTATCCGGGTGATGTTCCCGACTTTGTCGTAGGTGTAGGAAAGGTTTTGAAGATAACTGTTCGCGTAGTAAAAGGAGGCGGTTTCCGTGCTCCAGGCGCCTTCAAAGTCGATCCGGTCCCAGAGCTTAATTCTCCAGTAATAGGTGGTTTTGTCGGCTAAGAGAGCGGTTCCCGCGTAAGGGATTTCTTCGGTCCTTTGGCCCTTGGGGGTGGAGGTGGCGAGAGCCGTTTTTCCCGAGTCCCAAATTAAATTAGTCCAGTTGGTCGAAGCGGCGATTTGGATGCGGTAGTAGAAGGCCGCGTCCCCGTTGTCCTGGTCGTTATATATGGCCGAGAATTCCGGAGTGGGGTCGATAACCGATCCCGGGTTTGTTTCGCCTTCGGTTTGGAGGGAGGAGGGGGCGGAAAAAATAATAACTATTAATTTTTTGGATAATTTTGTAGCCACGCTTATTCTAGTGATAATAAATAATCTAGAGTTTATTTTCTTTGATGGTTTCTAAAATATCGCTCCATATATCTCGGTTTCCTCTCCCCCCAATAATTAAAATTTTCTTATAATTGTTGTCGGTAATTTTAAGCATAAAATTATCATTATTCATTTCTCCGCCGTAGATTCTACTACCCATTTTATACTGCTTAATATTTTGAATTGCCCAGGATTCATACGGAAATACGCTAACGCTAATGGGCGTTGCGTTTTCACAAATTAAATTGCCCGCCCAAAAAATATCATCCTTGATTATGTATTCAGAATTAATCTGACAATTTCTTTTTATATAAAAAGATATGTTAAAAAAATCATTAATTACTTCTGTTCCATTATTGTAAATTACTTTAAAATCATTCCTACTAATAACAAAATACCAAATTCTCTTAACTATTCCTGAAAAAACTAAATACGATAACAATAGGATTAAGGCCAATGAAGCAAGTAATATTCTTTTTTTCGATGTGTTCATAATTTTATTCACCTGTTTTAATAACTTTACGTTGATTAATATTTATTACACGATTAAAATTAAAAAAATTACTTGATGAATAGTACCATTTGTTTTGAGTATTAAACTTTAAATCCAATTGAGACTTCAACATTCCTGGCGTTGAAACTCCGAATCTGCTAGCTAAAAAATTTTTTTCAGCTACGCCGCCGGCTTTCATTGCACCCAGTACAATATCGGTACAATTATTTAAAAGTTTATAAGTTTCTTTCTTATTCTCGTTCGTCTCAAGATTTTTTTCCGATAAAGATCTATAGAATTCTTTAATTTTACCCTCCTGTTCTTCAGTTGTTTCAAAAGTATACGCAGTATATGTATCATGATTTTTTCCTTCAGATTTAAAGTAATCTTCAGCTGATGCTATAACCAAATCCTCACCCGAAGTTGCTTGATCAAAACGCTGGCCGAAATTAGGCCCCCAACTATAAACGGTTCTTTTATCATCTCGAGAAATTTCAATAAAGGCATGACCTACAGTTGCACTACCACCATCTTTTGAATTTCCTTTCTCGACATAAATCACTGTCTCTAATCCTAATGGATCGATATATATTATTGGGTTATTAATAACATAGCTGTATGAATTTTGCTTTTGGGGATTCGATAGTAAATCACTATTTTTATCTTCATCCAAGGCCCCCATGGTTAAATATATTGGATCTATATTTGTCCATCTTCCTATTCCAGCTTTATAATACCTCGCCCCAAAATAATAGAGGCCGGTTTGGTCATCAAGCTCTTTTCCGGTGAACTTGTAATCATTTTCATACGACCCAGACCTTTCATTAAGCCTTATTCCACCAAACGGATAATAATCCAATAGCTGTACAACGTCCCCATTTTCATCAGTATCCACGTT
>JBAZUF010000010.1 GCA_041661505.1 Patescibacteria group bacterium
CCTAGCTTTAAATATGCATTCGAAGGGGCAAGTGTGGTAAGTCCATGATTGATATCTGAATCAGTAAGATAAAAATTTCCGTTATAAACGTCCAATTTATCTACCGGACTCGTCGTTCCGATGCCGATATTACCGTTATTGCTTAGCACTAATTGATTCGTATTTTCCGCGGTTGCTCCCCAAGTTTCAAAAATCATATCCGCTGGAACTCTTGTACCGGCCGCACCGTTTTGATTTACTGTTATTTGCGCGCCCAGGTCAAAATTATTTCCGCTATCAACCCCCCTGAAATCAATCCTGCCTATTTCCTCTCCTGTTTCCGTGGTCGTTATTGTTCCAATGCTTGACGTCGATGACTTTCTAAATGTTAAAATCGAAGGGTTAGCATCGGTTGTGCTATAAGTATCAACATATAAATTACTGCCAGCGGTTGTTGCTAAGTCTAAAATTCCAGAAGGACTCGTCGTCCCGATGCCGATATTGCCTGCGCTATCAATCACGAGGCGATGGTCGCCGGAAGAGGCGTCATATATGGAGAATTTCCCGGCGTCGGGGGAGCCGCTGTAGAGAGTGAATATCCGCCCCGAGGAGCGTAAATCCGCAAGCTGAAGAGCCGGCGCGTCTGTGCCGTCATCTTCGAGCCTCGCGTACCCGCGGATACCGGTAGCGTGCGAACCGACCTGCAGAGGCGCAACAGGTACCGCCGTCCCGATGCCGATATTGCCGTTCTTGTCGACAATCAGGCTGGTCGCGGTTGAAGAGCCGATGACAAATGAAGGCTGTCCGGCGGGAGCATTGACAGAGAGCAGAGCCCAAGGCGAAGTTGTTCCGATGCCGACGTTGCCGCTTGAATCAAATATGACGCTGGGCGTAACTGAATTATGGTGAAAGCTAATATCCCCAGTAGCAGTTCTTGTCCATAACTCAAGATTATTCTGGCGGCTTGCAGTCGTAAAAGCAGAACCCATAACCTGGATGTCGGCAATATTAGATCCATTTTCATTAAATAATAACCCGTTATATCTAGAGTTGCTGGTAATGTTTATCTGCGGAGTATCATTTAATACGGTTGCCCCCGCGTAGTTTATAGACAATACCGAAGCCGGGCTTGTTGTACCTATTCCGACATAGCCGGCGGTTGTAATAACCATTTGGTCAGCGGAAGCAGTAGAATCAATCCCGTTTATATCTTGGCCTAAAGAGAATACGAGTTTGTTAGCGTCAGTACTGGTATCTCCAGCCATGCGAATAGCTGCTTTTGTATAGCTGTCAGCTACGCCGGATACTTTGAATTCAAGCCCCGTGTAAATTGCATTACCGTTGCTTTCCAGTCTTAGTCCATTGCTGGCGGTATTATACAAATGCAGAAGCCTGCTGGGGCTGGTCGTCCCGATTCCGACGTTGCCGCTTTGGTTAATTCTCATCCTCTCCGAAAAACTGCTCGCCCCGGTTCTTTGGCCGAAAACCATGGTTCCGGCATAACCCACGCTGTCAGACACGGTTCCAATATAAGCAAATCCAACTGTTGAGCTATTTTGAGTATTCCGGAAAGCGATTCCGCTGAATTTATCCGCGCCCTGATAACCGTTAGAAAGAACTTGCTGGGTCCCGTCCGGATAAGATCCGACTCCTGAAGAATAGGAGTTAACCGGGCCGGATAAAGTATGGACGTAAAATTGCGCTGTTGGGTTGGATACTCCGATGCCGACGTTGCCGCTTGCATTAACGATAAAACTGGTCGCGGTTGAAGAGCCGATGGCGAATGAAGGCTGTCCGGCGGGAGCATTGACAGAGAGTAGGGCCCAAGGCGAAGTTGTTCCGATGCCGACGTTGCCGGTGCTTGTTATATCCAAATAGCTTCCTTGGTTGCTGGCATCAGCACCAACCTGAAATAAATCGGCTGTTTGGCTGGGTCTTCCATAAATTGTTACTGCAGTTTGACCAACAAGCCCTGAATCAAATTTAGAAGTTCCCTTTACGCTTAAGGCGGAAGTGTTTGCAGAATTAAGATTATTGATATTGAGAAGATTACCGTTTATGCTTCCTAAACTATTAACTGTAAATGTATTTGTGCTATTACTACCAACCGTTAACAAACTACCAGGATTGGTCGTTCCGATGCCGACGTTGCCGCTTGCATTAACGATAAAACTGGTCGCGGTGGAAGAGCCGATGGCGAATGAAGGCTGTCCGGCGGGAGCATTGACAGAGAGTAGGGCCCAAGGCGAAGTTGTTCCGATGCCGACGTTGCCGCCATCTGTTGCAAGATAAGTTGAGCCGGTAGCAGTTAGCTGGGTGGTTGAAGCATTGCCGGTT
Organism: Patescibacteria group bacterium; assembly: GCA_041661505.1. Classification (NCBI taxonomy): domain Bacteria; species Patescibacteria group bacterium. Next base: position 2,317 of record JBAZUF010000010.1, read on the forward strand.
AGAGTAAAGAGGCTGGTGATTGGATTAAAAGTGAAATTGGAATCGGAGGAGATGGTGTTTTCGTCAGTCCAGTAAGCGATCCGATAAGCGGCGCCGTTGCCTCTGCCCTGGACTCCGATAGTTGAAGTGGCTACCCAGGCCGGAAGACCGCTTGAGCTGGCGAGGACATAGCCGGCAGTGCCCAGTCCGAGTCTTGCGAGATAACCAGAAGAGTCGCGATAGTAAGTGTCGCCTTGGGCATCCGAGCCTAAAGACATAGTGTTAGTTGTTCCGGAAATAGTTCCGCCGTTAATCGTTATATTATTATCAATATAGGCGTCAGAAATTGAAGTCCCATTCCAGATTCCTTCAATCACGGTTCCAACGTTAGAGCGAGTAGCCGAGAGCCAGGGGAAAGTCGAAGTAGCGGTAGTGGAGGTCGCGGTAAAATAATCGGCCCGGACATCCATATCAAATACTCCCCGGCCGTTTACCGCCAGCCTTGCGTAAGGCGTCGTTGTCCCGATGCCGACGTTGCCGTCGCTTAATATTGTCATCGCGGCTCCAGAACCAAAAGTGTTGTTATTTACATTAAATTCAATTCCTTTTGTTGCAGAACCTTGTATTACAGCATTAGCAGTCGTATTGTTATATCCCAACATCGCCCTGCCTCCAGACAATTGAATGTAGGAAGTATTTGCAGAATTATTACCAAAATTTGCTATTGCCCCAGTGCCTGCAATATCCAACGCATTCCCCGGATTCGTCATCCCTATCCCGACGTTGCCTGATCCGTTAACATACACTAAGCTGGCGCCGGTTGAACTGGCAATATTAATGACTGGCTGTCCGGCTGTTCCCTGGACTGAAAATTTGGCCAAGGGGCTTGTCGTCCCTATCCCAACGTTGCCGTTTTGCAATACGGTAAGGACGTTTGCCGCTCCGGCATAAAGGTCTAAAATATTTCCCGTATCGTTTTGAGTAATAGTTAAGGCCGAAGCAGTTGAAGAAGCGGTGCTGATGCTGGTTACACCCTGGTCGGCAACAGTAAATCTCGCCGTTCCCTCGTCTTGAATATTAATCAGTCTTCCGTTCGTTCCGGCCTGGTTAATATTCAAGGCAAAATCCGTTGAGCTCGCGATATGGGAAAGCGCCCCGCCATCCGCCATAATTAAGCGGTTCACTCCGTTGTCGGCGATTTGGAAAATACTGCCGGTGCCGTCGTAATTTAAAAGTATCGCCGGGGTAGTTGAAGCCGAGTTGATGGTAATTTGCTTCGCGTTCATTATAACCTGGTCAGTCGTCGAGGCTTTGCCTAAAGTCAGGATGTCGTTTAAGGTATCGATTACGAGATTATTATCAGTCCCGTCGCCGACCGTAAAAGCGGTTGCCGAAGAATTGGTTATCCGCTCGTCGCCGTTTAAGTAAAGATTGCCGGTCATCGTCAAGTCCCCGGTGTAATTCAGGGCGCCCGATATTGTAATTATGTCATCGGTTGTGTCAACTTTAAAATTTACCAGCGTTCCGTCGCCGACCGAAAAAGCGCTGGCCGAGGTAACGCTTACGGTCAAAACATTATTCATGGCAGTCCTTGAATTAATTTCCGTTTCCGATCCGTTGATAGTTACGTCTCCGTTTAATCTCGCTTCTCCGCCGGAAATAAATCCGCCGGCGCCGGCCGAAAGCGAATTAGCGCCAAGGGTGCCGCTTACGCCCAAACTCGAAAATAGCGTGTGGCCGGCCTGGAAGGTTCCGGCGACCATTAAGTTTCCGCCGATCGTTTCCGAGCCCTGGATTAAAGAGTCGCCGACTACCGAAAGATTCCGCCGGGCGGTTATGTTATTCGCGTAAACGTCGTTTAAGTTTAAGGTGCCGGAAAACTCGGCCGTATTTTTTACTTTCAAATTATCGGCTTCCAGCGCTCCGTAAACTATTAAATCGTCTTCAACTGTTAACAGGCCTTCGCTGTTATAGAGGGCTTTTCTAAAATCCGATCCTTCAATAGAAACGATCCCGCCGTTAAAGCGGGCGTTTTTAGCGACAGTCAGTTTTCCCTTGATATCCGCGTCGCCGTTTACAAAAAGCTTTGACCGAGTTTCGACTAAAGTTTTTTGAATCACTGCCGGAAGGGGCTGGTTAGCTTTCGGGATGAAAGAGTTGCCGGAGGCGGCGGCAGGGCTAAAGCTAGCGGTCCCGCTATTTTTCGAATTTAATTCGCCCGGTTCGGCTACGGCGATTTTTTCACCGGCAACCTGGCCCTGGTCTATTGTTTTTGCCGGCCGGTAATTTTGATCTTGCTTCCGGTTATCGGGCTGTTCAAAATTTGTAGACAGCTCTATTTTGTAGATTTTTGAGTAGTCTAGGGCGAACTTTTTCTTTATCTGATCAGGAATTAAAAAATCCAGGGCGCGGGCGTAAAGGTTTAAGGCCGACCCGAAAGAATTTTTAAGCCCGGATTGCAAGTTGTCTTTTACGAGCCCCTCTAAATCCGAAATTGAACCGTTTATTTTTTCAAGCTCTAACCGAACTCCGGCTAAAGCCCCGCTGGAGGAAGAAGAAATATTGGACGAGGCGGCCATTTCTTTTCCGAATTTTTCAAAACCGGCCAGGATAGCCGGCGTGAAGCGCAGGATGCCAAAAAGGAGGAATACGGCCAAAGCCGCGTTGGCAAAGATTTTAACTTTTGGGCTATGGATAAAAGACGGCTCCTTGACTTCAAACAGCTTAATCGCGGTACCGGGAACAATCGCTGGATGAGTATCGGCCGCGGCCTTCTCTTCATTTTTTTCAGCCTTCTTTTCAGCGTTTTCTTCGGGATTAGCCGGACTCTCCTTGGCGTTTTCTTTAGAATCTGCCGCTTCTGCCGGCAGATATTCCATTGTTTTAGGGCGGCCGTTCATTTTTAATGCCTCTTCCCTTTTTTGCTCCTGGGCATGGCGCTCCAGGTATTCAGAAAACCATTCTTTGGAGGTAAAGTAATTCCTCCCGATCCGCCGTGCTTTAAGGCTGCCTCTTTGGACCAAAATCGAAATATAGGCCGGGCTGTAGGGGCCGTCGACAGCAAAATGCCGAAGCGGAAAAAGCTTCTTTAAATCCCCCGCCTTGGCTTTGCGGGGTTTCTGATTTTTGTCTTTATTTTCCGGTAAAAGCATGGGGAAAATTAAGCGGAAAATTTATCTTAAAAAATTTTAGCTAGTATTAAACGATATTTAACAATTGAATTATCAATTAAACATCGTTTTACTTATCCACAATTATACCAAAATTCATCAATCTCGGCAACAAAAAAAGTCCGCCCTGATTAGGGCGGACTGGAATATTCTATTTTTTACCCGCAAGGCGCTACAATCGGGCGTCGTTCGCTAAACCGCGTAAACAGGATAAAATTTTAATCCCAATTTATCCTGGCTGGCGCCGCGAGGGTTAAAATATAGAAGGCAAATCTCGGCTTCTGGGTAATATTTTTTGAAGTTTCTGGCAGATTCAAGCTTTGGGTTTTTAAGGCGGCTTTTTATCTCCAGGGCGGCTATTTTTCCCCCTTCTAGATTCAGTATGAAATCCATCTCGTTTTTATATTTATCCCGCCAATAATTGAAGCTGTATTCGCCTTTTATTAATTGCTGAAAAACGGCATTTTCCAAAAGCGCTCCCCCGTCCGGACGCTCGCTTATTCTTCTAAAATCATTGGCCGCGAAATTTCTTAAACCGCAATCAAAAAAATAGACTTTGGGATTTTTTACGATCTCCTTCCTCTTGTTTTTATAAAAAGGGGGAAGCAGTTTGGAGATAAAAGTTTTTTCAAAAAAATTAATATACCTTTTTAAGGTCGGGTAAGAATATTCCGAAAGCCGTCCAAGTTCGTTATATTCGATTAGGTTTCCGATTTGAAGGGCCAGTCCCTTTAAAAGTTTTTCCAGCTTGTAGTCGTCAATCAAGCCAAGAATGTCCTTAACCTCCCTTAAAAAGTAAGTGTTATAAATATTCTTCAGCACTTCTTTTTTTTCTTCATCGTTTTTAGATAAAACCACTCTCGGATATCCGCCGTAGATCGCGTACTCTTCGTAAAGCCTGGCAAATTTAGCATGAAGGTCATCCCCTATTTTTACCGGCGTAAGCGCCTTGAAGCCGCCGCTCATTTCTTTATACGCCGTAACTAGACCCTTCTCCCTATAGCCGATAAATTCCTCAAAATCCAAAGGATAAAGATTAAAAATAAATATGCGCCCGACCAAATATTTTAGCGCGTTAACCGCCAAATCGACGGATGAAGAGCCGCTTATAAAAATTTTGATCTTGTGTGAATCGAAAATATATTTCAGTTTTTTCCCTCCGGCGCGGGCATATTGGAATTCATCAATAAAAAGATACCTCTTATTTTTTACGTAAGCGCTAATAAAATTCTCAATATCTTTTTCAAACATACCCAAAGCTTCCCGATCCTCAAAACTTATAAAAGAGGCCGAATTAAGGCTTTCGAATATCCTTCTTAGAACCGTGGTTTTTCCGCTCTGGCGGGGGCCCAAAATAGCGATTATTTCCGGAGAATTAAGATACTTAAGAATCTTGCTCTCAATTTTTCGCTTAATATACATAAAATTATGCCTTTCTGGCTAAAATTTAAGCCTATATCAATTTTAGTTTAGACTAGAATTTAACCTTTGTCAAATTTTAATTCTTTAGTTTATTTCGCGCATCTAAAGCCGATTCCCGGAGACTCTTCAATCGGCTCATGAGTTAAGTCCAGGCTGTATACTCCGTTCGCGCCCCGGACCAGGGCTCTTCCCTGCGCCTGGCTGTCGCCCGCTTTTATCATTCCGATTCCGTTCGAGGCATGGTTAAGATAGTAAGGCGGAGCAATATTTAACCCGCCGTAATCGGAAACGTCCGCGTATTCAGTCCAGTCCGCTCCGGCCGTTTGCGGAAGTTCATTTTTGGTAACTGTCCGGTCAGTCCATTCGCTAACCGCGCCAGAGAGCTCTTTAATCTCATTGCCGTTAGACAATTTGAAATCCGCCGCGCCCGCGAGCTGTAAGCCTTCGGCATTCAAATCCTTATCATTATCTTTTACGCGGATAATATTTTCGGCAACCGTAAGCCATTCGTTTTCTGAAATTAAATGATAGCCCTGGCCCAGAGACTGGCATCGGACATCGGCTTCGCCTTGCGATATTCCGGTCCAGACCGGATTAGTCAAATTGGTAATATCGGCTAAAGCCGCTTCGCCTCCGGTTAAGCGCGCGATATTTTCCATTACGCAGAATCCGGGCATAGTTCCGTATTTAGCCGAGCCCGGCACCCAGACCATTCCCTCTTCGCAATACCCTTCATAAGCTCCGGCTACGACTTTTCCTTCAACGCCCAGGTCGCCCATAGTGTCGTCAACTTTTTCGTCTAGGCGCGAAGAGCAGGCGCCGGATGAGCAAACCATTATCCGGCCGTCAACTTCCAATTCCCCGACAATCGCGACTTTTCCTTGGGACGACACATTCATAATACTAACGTCCGCCGAGCGGAAATCAGCGACATTCCCTTCCCCGGCTTGATTAATGACAAAAGCCGTGCCGGTCGTTGTAGTCGCGGTTTTAATTTCTACGACTGAAACGCCCGGAGTCGTTGTTGAAGTATTGATAATAACTTGGGGAGCGCCGACCGCGACCGCGCTATTTTCCATGGAACTGGCAGTAGTATTTATTTCGGAAAAGACTACCTGGCCAAGCGAATCAATCATTATCGCTTGAGCTAAGGCATCGGTTTGCGACTTAATACCAACAATCTCGCCTTGCTGTTCATTTATCGCGTTAATAGCCGTTGCCAATATCGGCCTGTCATTCAGCGTCAAATACCCCTTGCTATTTAATCCGACTGCTTCAGGAATATTTTGCTGGATGTTTTGGGCGGAAAAACCATAATATTCATCACCCGTATCCAAGCCGCTTTCTTTAGTCCAATAATATTTTATCGGCTTAATGCGGGCTAAGTCAGCCAGTCCCCGGTTAAATTCTCCGGTAATATTTTTCAGCCTTTCGTCTGATGAAATATAAAGGGTTCCGCCGGCATTAGCCAATACGGTTCCGCCGCCGGATAAAGTGTTTAGGGTTAAGGCGCCGCCGTTCCTGGCTATGCTTAAAGCCGGGGCCCATGACGCCCAAACATAATCTAATATCAAATAATTATTCCCGGCATCCATTCTCCAGCCGAATAAGGGACTGCCGTTCACTGAATAGCGCAATTTTTGCCCTACTCCGGTCGTATCCGATCCGGCGCTAGTAAGATCTAATAGAGCCTCTGGACTCGTCGTCCCGATGCCGACGTTGCCGCCGGTACTTATAGTCATTTTCGCGGCGCTGGAATTTGTATAGAATGTAAGAGGCACATTCGTTATTGAACCTATATGTATTCCCGTAAGCCCGCCTAAAGAGCCCGCGAAAAAATCTCCATAATCGGCCGTACTGCTCGTTCTTACCCTTCCTACCACTTCAAGCTTTTGCGCCGGACTGGTTGTTCCTATTCCGACGTAGCCGCCGGTTGTAATTGTCAATCTCTGTCCAGATCCTATTGCCGCGGAATCAGAAATTGTAAAGGCGTTGGAATTTGACTGGTCCTCGCCCACAACCCATTGATTTTCAGTATTTTTGAATGATAATGCCGCGTCTAACGCGCCGCTTCTTTCAATTAACAACTGCGGTGCGGCAGTACTACCATATAAATTTAATAACGCACTAGGACTCGTCGTTCCGATGCCGAC
>JBAZUF010000011.1 GCA_041661505.1 Patescibacteria group bacterium
AAAATCCTCCAGGCGGACAGCTGTTCCCACGCACTTTAATCTGGACTAAAACAGCAATTTTTCTCAAATTAAAATGGAATAAAAGTAAGAAAAATCCCTCCAGCAATAATCAAATCAGGAGGATTTTTTGATTTTATGACAAATTTTCCAGTAATGCGTTACCAATACATATAAAAAAAATAACCCTCTGGCAACCGCCAAGAGGGAAACCAAAATTTCCATGTTACAAATAACATATAATCATCCAGTTTGCAATACCTGGATCAAAAAAAACTTCGAAGATATCTGCACAGAATTATGGCAGTGCTGTAATTGCGGCACTTTAGATAGCCTGGAATACCTGCCCCTGAAATCAGGCTTGATTTGGTGCTGGCATATTGATATACCCCCCAACTGGGTTTTCGGTAAATGGGAACAGATACGCCTCTACCCAATACAAATACCCATCCCAACATTGCTCTGCAAAGCATGTCGCCAGCTGATAAAAATAATACCATCCTTCATTGTGCGGGGAACCACCCTCACCCTGCCCGCGCTGATCTTTATCTCCTTTATTTATGAATTTTCTGAGCTAGTCTGGCGGGAATTACCTGAAAAATTTTGCTCGCCTAATGATCAAATAGCCCACAGCACCCTGTACAAGGGCGTACACAAACTTGGCCATTTATGCGCCATAAATCAGGAAGTGGAAAAACTTCGCCAGAAATATCTGGATGTATATGAGGATGAAAAAGAAAACCCCTCCTGGCCTTTGCCCAAATCCCTTTTTGAACATACCTTGTGCCGGGAAAAGGGCCTGCGGAATATACTGGCCAGTCTTTTAGCGGAGCATATCAAACATTTGGACTTTAGCAAGGTATTTTATCCTTTCATCAATTCCTTAAACCGTCTGGTTACCAAGCTAAAAATGATACTACCAAAGATTTATGGTAATAATTCTACCCCGTGCCGGAGCACATAGAACTGTTGTTCCCTGGGTGTTGTTAATGGAAGAAACAAGACTTAAGCTCTATTTTTGGTAATATAGAATTGTCAGTATTAAATTAAAGGAAGGGAGGTTTTACATGGAAAAGGCACCTGACGGGGAGTTAATTATGCTGCCATGTACTCTTCTGGAGGACCACCCATTAAGGCTGTCCTATTACAGCCAGGCTCACCTGGAGGGTTTGTACCGGTCCATTAAGGCCAACGGCCTTTTGGAGCCGCTTCTGGTATGGGCCAGGGAAGACGGCAAATATCAAATATTAAGCGGCCACTACCGGGTCCGGGCAGTACGTCAGCTAAAGCAGCCGGTTATTGCCTGCCGGCTATACACCGGTGATAGGCATACGGCCCTGGTAATCTATTGCACAGCCAATGTATTAACCAGATCAATAGGTGCCCTGGAGGAAGCATTAATACTGAATACCCTGGTAAAGGACGAGGGATATACCATGGAAGGTGCCGGGAAGCTGTGGGGCCGCAGTAAATCCTGGGTCAGCCGGCGGATTAAACTGTTAACTTCCCTGGACCCTGCAATCAAAGAAGATCTTTTAAAGGGTGGGCTAAAGCCCCGGCTAGCCCAGAATTTAGCCATGTTGCCCCGGGGCAACCAGCAAAGAGTGCTGGCCATCATCCGCCGTGAACACTTAAACAAGGATGAGGCGGCCAAGCTTATCCAGTGGTGGCAAAGTGCCGGCGAGAAAGACCGCACTTTACTGGAGGAAGGGAAGATATTGCCCGGGTGTGGTTTTACCGGTGGGCAAAGAGCAGATTCCAGCTATCGGCTGGCGTTAAAATCCCTGGAGAAATGTACTTCCCTGATTAATGAAGTGATTTCCTTGTTAAAGATGGGGGAATGTCAGTTCTCCTGGCCCGATGCACAATACCGTATTTTTTTAATGACAGTAAATATATTAAAGGAGCTTTGTCCCAAAGGCGGTGAGTTAAAGGGTGCGCCTGGGATATGAGCAAAGGCTGGAGAAAAAGGCCTTTAAGATGTCCATCGTGTTAATGCTAAGGGATTTAGCCCCCCATGACCGGGCTGAATTAATTGATAAGCTGGTAGAGGGTAATTTTAATATTCCCTACTCCCCAAAAAGTACGCTCAGCCGGTCGGTTATCTACCAGTGGCTGCGGGAATACAACAAAAACCCAAAGGATTTTGAGGTTTTATTGCTTAAAGAGCGCAAGGACAGAAACACTTTCAGAAGAATTTCCGAAGAGCAAAAAAAGGCCCTGATGCGCTGGCGCTCCGAAAACGCCGCCCGAAGCACCAGTGAACTCAGGGATGAACTTTTGGCCCATGCTATTACCAGTAAGGATCCTGTGCCTTCCGCAGCTACCATTGCCAGGTTTTTATGCTCGGTGAATCTGGACAGAAAAACCATGCGGCAAGGTATTTCCGTTAAGGTGCGCCTGTCCTACCAGGCCCCTTACCCGCAAAGGATCTGGCTTGCGGATACCAAGGGTCCCAACATCAAGCTACGGGACGCCAAAAACCCCGGTGAGGTAAAAATAGCTAAGCCTATCTTGATTGAAGATGATAATTCCCGGTTTTTTCCGGCAGTCTTTTATGTATTTGAGGAAAACGAAAGAGTTTTAATGGAGCTTTTTAAAAAGGCTATATGGGCCTATGGTGTGCCGGATATTTTTTATGTGGACCGGGGCAGCCCCTATATGGGCAACTCTTTAAAGAGAGCGGCCACCCTGCTGGGCTGCCGGATTATCCACACTGCCCCCAGAGACGCAGCAGCTAAGGGCAAAGTTGAGAAATCTATGCAATATATCTATGACAAGCTGGAAACGGAGCTTTTGCTAAAACAGCCACCCCCTTTTCTGGAGGAGGCCAATGAATATTTAGCTGCCTTAATATGTCAAGATTACCACCGCCGGGTGCATTCGTCAACGGGTCAGACCCCGGAGGAAAGATTTTTTAGCTTTCCCCCGGAGTACCGGCGGTTTGTTTCAGAAAAAACCTTAAGCATGATTTTTTTGCCCTATGCCAGATCGAAGGTTTCCAAAACCGGGCTTATACACTTAAACAAGCTGCAGTACCTGGTGCCGGACGCTAAGCTTTACCGCAAATGGGTGCAGGTGCGCTACGACCCTTCGGACTTATCCCGGGTACATGTATGGCATGATGACAATTATTACGGGGTGGCGGAAATGTATCTGGAGGACAATGATTATTTAAAAAGAGAGCAGCTGCTTAAACAGTTGGGGCAAATCCAGCAGCCGTTAATACCGGAGGTTTGGGAAGTGCCCCGCTACAGCCACCTGGAGCGCATTCTGGCAGCTCACCGGACGGAGTTTGCGGAAGTTAATGAAGAGATTTCCCGGGCCAAGGCCCAAAGGTCAGCCGTAAAGGCCACCTTAATAAAGACATCCGCCACCACAAAGGTTAGCTACCCGGAATTTGGCCCGGATGCCTTCACCCATCTCCTGGCGGTATTACTTAAAACAAGTCTGGATGCCCACCAGCGCCTGAGTATATTAACCACCTGGCGCACGTACGGCCCCTTCACCGAAGCTATGGTACGCCGGACGGTGGGTGAACTTTTAGGTCAGGGCCACCCAGTGACGGATATTTCCGGCTATTTGGATGCTTTACGCCTGGCAGCCCATTTTAAAAAGGAGGATTAGTTCTATGTCTTATGCCATTGATGAAGTGGTCACAAAAACTTTTTTGGAATATTGGTCCTTATCCCGGCTACCTTTCCCCAAGATTACCGCCGCAGGTAATATATTACTGGACAGCCGCTTTGAAAAAGCGCTAAGCCGCCTGGAGCAGCTGCTTTACACCCGGGAGGCCGGGGTGGTGGTGGGGGAGGCCGGGACTGGCAAAAGCACCCTTTTGGATACTTTTTTAAGCCGTGTGTCTTCCACCCGCTACCGGGTGATCCATATTCCCATCCCCCAGTCCAGACCCCGGGAGCTATACCGGTCTATTGCCTCTGCCATTGGAGTAAACACCTCCTGGTTTGGGGCAGATGCATTGAAGGTAGTGGATTTACTTACTTATTCCTATGTGGAGTCAAACCGGCCCAATCTGTTACTGATCGACGAGGCACATATATTAACCCCGGTCTGTTTAAATGAGCTGCGTCTATTGACCAATGCCATGGTTAAGCACGAGGGGTTAATTACCCTGCTTCTTTTTGGCCAGCCATCTTTGGCCTCCACCTTAAAGCTGCCGGCCATGATTCCTTTAGCCCAAAGAATTGGGGCCTGGGTTAATTTAGGGGGGCTTTCCGAGGAAGAAACCCAGAATTACCTGGACTGGCAGCTTACAATAGCCGGCGGTCAGCCGGATATCTTCTCCCTGGCGGTTAAAAAAGCTATTTACCGCCGCTCTTTGGGCGTTCCCCGGCTGATTAACAGGCTAGCCTGGGAGTGTTTAAATCATGGCTGCTTAGAGAGTGTCAAGCTTATTACTGAGGATTTATTTTCTTTGGTATGCAAGAATTTAGGCCCTCATTTGGCCAATTGATGGTGATACTTTTTTAAGAATTATTGGGGGTGATATGTGTGTCCTTTACTGCCGGCGGGAAAAACAAAGTTTTACGGGATTATTTTATCAGCACAGGCTTTTTTGATTTGTTTGACCGGGCTTTAGGGATGGCCAGGGCTTTAAATTATTCAGACGCTGAAGTTATTGAAGCTGTTTGCAAGGTAAGTGATAAATTTAATTCGTTTCCTCCTGTTAAAAACAGGGCCGCCTGGTTTGACAAAGTATTTAAAGAGAAGTTAGCAGAGGCCCGGGCTGATATCCTGGCCCATAGGGTGGCTAAAAATTACCGGTAGGTTTATCCTGTTTATTACGTGTAGATTATATTTATGAATATCGCCAGTGCCGATATTTTGGACCATTCTCTTTTATGGAGACTGGTCTTTTTACTTGATTTTGAACTGACGGACTGACGGACTTAATCCAAATTAAAGTGATCATTCTATTCCAGATTAAAGTGATTCCTAACAGGGTGCCGGTCATATCGAGATGTGTATCCGCCAATGCGAAAGCCTTATGCAAATGCCTTAAAAAATTTTATCAGATTATCGGGAGGTGAACCAATCAATGTCTACCCAAACAATACAACAGTGCATCCAGGCGTGCCAGCAAACTGCAGCCCAGTTACGAAACATGGCCAACACCGAACCCAACCCCATGGCAAAAAACAAGCTGATCGAAGGCGCACACCACCTGACTCTCTGTATAGAGGAATGTAATTATTCCCTGCAGCAGATTCAGGCCGGTATGGCTTAACATAAGGAGAATACAAAAGCGCGCCGTTTTCAGGTGCGCTTTTACTTAATTCCGGGGGTGAAGCGGATGGAAATGGTTTGGCTAGTGGTAAAACCGGTGCTTATATTTTTTTTCGGCTACACTCTTATTCGCATCATGGGGAAGCATCATATCGGGAACATGACGCCTTTGGATTTCCTGGTGGCCGTGGTGCTGGGCAATATACTGGTGCAGCCCATAGTAGCCGACAAAATTGGCCTTACTTTTGTTTATGGGGGGTTATTTGTAGCCACCTATGCCATCGTTGCCCGGTTAATTCTGGTTAATCCCCGTCGCAAACTGCTTACCTTTAAACCCGCGATGCTGGTGGCAAACGGGGTAATTGATATGGAGGCCATGAAGAGGGAACGCATCACCGTACCTCATTTGTTGGCGGAATTACGCGTGGCGGGATATTC
>JBAZUF010000012.1 GCA_041661505.1 Patescibacteria group bacterium
AATCATGAAAACTATAACAGCCAAAAATCCGATCAAACCGGCCATTAAACTTTTTGCTACCGATTCCTGGCCCAACGCCGCACCGATTGTTTCCTGACTGATTAAATTAATCGGCACGGGCAATGCGCCGGCATTTAACCGCTGCGCCAAAATTTTTGCTTCGGGAATTGTAAAACTTCCGCTGATAACCGCGTTGCCATCCTTAATCGCTTCCTGGACGGTTGGAGCGCTGATCACCTGTCCGTCCAAAAAAATCGCTACCTGCTTGCCGACATTTCGTTCCGTAATTTCTCCGAATAATTTTTTACCTTCATCATTAAATTCCAGACCGACTTGTGGCGCGCTGGTGTTCGGATCAAATTGAACTTGCGCGCGTACTAACTGCTTTCCGGTGAGACCGGTATAAATCCACTCTTCTGACGGCGGCAAAATCTCTGCTGATGTTTTTTTATCAATTAAAATTCTTGAAACGCGATATTCTTTTACTGCTCGCTCATCAGTTTTATAAATCAAGTGATAGCCAAATTGCGTTTCAATCACCTCGGAAATTCCTCCGACCTTCATGGCAAAAGTCGCGTCTTCAAAAGGCTTAACCATCATCCCTTTACCAAACCATCCCAAATCGCCGCCGGACTCCGACGCACCCGGCTCGCTGGAATTTGCTTTTACTAAATCAATAAAATTCGCAGCTGTCGCCTCGGCTTTTAATTCATCAATTTTTTTCTTAGCATCTTCTTTTGATAAATCGCTCTCACAACGGTCAGCGCCTACCCAACAAATCAACAAATGATTGGCTTTCACTTCTTTTGAATCCTGCATTGCTACCAATTTGATTATACTGATATTGTCATCGGTTTCAATCAAGCCACTTACTCCGCCAACTTTGAGTTTAGCCGCGTCATCGTACAAATCCGCGTATACTCCATCTTTTGTAATAAATCCTAAATCTCCGCCAACGCTTTTTGTCGCTTCATCCGTGGAATATTCTCCGGCTAAAGCGGCAAAATCCGCGCCGCGCGCCCGAGCTTTTCTTAAAACTTCATTCGCCGTCTTTTTGGCCGCGGCATTATAATCACTCATTTCTTTTTTCTGTTCGGCGGTTAAAATCTGCGCCGTGCCCGTATCTGAATTTTGCTCTTTAAATTCCAAAAGCGGTGTTTCGCCGATCATCTTAATGGCCTCTGACACATCTTTAATTCCGGCCAATTCCACGATCACCCGTTGGCTCGCTCCGGCGCTCGTTGTTTGGACAACCGGCTCAGCCACGCCAAAAGCGTTAACGCGACGTTCAATTACATCTCTCACGCCTTCAAGTGCGTCATCGCGGTCTTTCTCTGGAATGGCGGAAGTGTCAGCTTCATAAATCAAATGCGTTCCGCCTTGCAAATCAAGGCCAAGACGAAATGGTAATTTATAAAATTCCGGTAAAGCAATGCCTGTGGTTTTTTTCAGCCAATTCACGCCTTGATCATAATATTTTGGATAATCCAAAAATCCGGCCAAGACTGTGAAGGCCACAATTAAAATAATGAGCCACCAAACTTTAGCACGGGCCGTCGTAAATAACTTTTTCCCCGCGTTTGCGAAGAATCTTTTGATTTTGTTCATAGATTAAAAAAATTATCCTCCTTGTGGATATTTTATGAGTTTAGCGCAAAGTGATTAAAGTGTAAAGCGGCCCTATCGCCCTGGTTTTACTACAACCTCTTCGTAATTTCCCTGTTCAATATCTAACACAAACTCGCCGAGACCTTCCATTTGTTCATTTAGTTCATCCATTTCAGCCTGGAGTGTTTCCGCGCGACCCGCGTCAATTGCCGGATTATTTAATTCAGTTTTTATTTCTTCAATTCTTGCCCGCAGTCCGTCAACATATTCCCCCATTTCACCACCCAACTGTTCAATTTCTTCGGGAGATAATGCCTTTTCCGAACTCTCGGCTTCTGGATGTTCGAATTTTTCTATCATATATTTTATTAACAGACACTTGACAAATTTATTTCAACCCGTCATATTATAAGTGGCTAAGCGCTGGTTAGTCATGCTACGACGACCAACCCGGAGGTTGTACAACGTACAAGGGCATCGCTTGGCGAGGGAGATCGGACCTTCCGTGACGCTCCCAGCTCGGGAAACCAATTCTAGGCTCTTGGCCCCGGGCACAGCAGTTACCAAGTCGAAAGGCGTCGAGGTAACTGCTTTTTTTATTTCCCGCAACACTTCTTGTATTTCTGTCCTGACCCACACGGGCACGGATCGTTTCTCCCAATTTTTTCTCCTTCGGCGGTGCGCGGTTTGGCTTTGATGTCCGCGGCCTGATTTCTATTATCGCCCTCTTTTGCCGGCGCGGATAATTTTACACCTTGGCGCTGCAGAAGTGACGGCGCGGTTTTTGTTTCCAACCCGACTTTGTAAACATTATAAACAACTTCCCTATTTATAAAATGCATCAATTCCTGAAACATTCTGTATGTTTCTTTTTTATATTCAACAAGCGGATCGTGCTGACCATAGCCGCGAAGTCCAATGCCGGTGCGC